>NZ_CAJMXC010000066.1:0-10510 GCF_905219715.1 Olsenella sp. CU969 | reverse complement strand
CAGGGGCGGGGAGGAAGGTACGGGGAGAATGTCGGGCGCGGGTGTCGAGGATGGGTGATGGGGACGGGATACCGCGTCGCGCCGCCGTGCCACGCGGGCGCATCTGGGCTATAATGCAAGCCCGATGCGGGCATCGCCAAGTGGTAAGGCATCAGCTTCCCAAGCTGACATCCGCGGGTTCGAGTCCCGTTGCCCGCTCCATCGCGCTTCCGGCCCCCGCCAAGGGGGCTTTTTTGTGTGTGTGGCAGACAGGAGGAGGCCATGCAGGAGAGGTTCGACCGGGGAATGGCGGAGGCGATCAGGGCGTTCGTCGTGCGCAACCGCAACTCCGATGGCACCTATTCCCTCGACCCCAAGATCGCGCCGGAGGCCCTGGTCTCCCTCATCCACGAGGCCGTCGGCGACGAGCTCTCGTTCTACCCTGAGGCCGACCAGCTTGTGTGGGATGTGGCACGGCACATGGGCTTCGTCATACCGGCATGCCCGGTGGAGTCGCGAGGCGACGCCAAGGCCTTCCTGGCGGAGTACGGGGTGAGGAACGCCGACCAGTGGTACCGGAGGTTCGGGTTCGACGACGGCGTGATGAAGAACTTCTNTGCGACCTCCGTCCTCATGGCGCGCAACACCCCCTTCTGGCGCAAGCTGGTCCCGGTGCCCAAGTTGGCCGCCACCAAGGCGTCGACGTTCGCCCCGTACCTCGTGGACNCGCTCGACTTCTGCCTTGGGTATGAGACGGGGGCGGACGACGACCGGCTGTTCCGTTGCTGAGCCGGACCCGCCCGCGTGCAAGGTCTTCTGCAAAACTCTGAAAGGAGTCGTCCGGTCATGAGCCGTGAGCTTACCGACGAGGAGTTCNACATTCAGATGGGGGCGCTCGCACCCCGTCTCAAGAAGTACGCGCACCTGCTGGTGCGCGAGGGCCTCGGCCTCACCGAGGGCCAGGAGCTCGTGGTGGAGGCGGCCGTCGAGGCCGTCTCCTTTGTGCGCGACGTCGTCGCGGCCGGTTACGCCGAGGGTGCCGGCCATGTCACCGTGGTGTGGAGCGACGAGGCCGTCACCCGCATGGAGTACGAGAACGTGCCCAAGGATTGGTTCGAGCGCGTGCCCGAGTGGCGCGTCAAGCAGATGAACGGGCTCGCCGAGCAGGGAGCCGCCTTCCTGTGGTTGGACGGCGACGACCCCGACGGCATGGCCGGCGTGGACCAGGCCNAGGTGGCGGCCCGCCGCAANNCCTCCAACACCCAGTGCGACGTGTGGCGCCACGGANTGGACTTCGGCCTCAACGCCTGGTGCATCGGCGGCGTGTCCACCCGCGCCTGGGCCCAGAAGGTCTTCCCCGACCTCGGTCCCCACGCCGCGGTCGTCGAGCTGTGGGAGGCCATCCTCTCCGTGGCCCGCGTGACCGACGACCCCCAGAGCGCCTGGGAGACCCACAACGCCACGCTCGAGAAGAACAAGCGCTCGCTCAACCGCCGTCATTTCGACGCCCTCCACTACGTGAGCGAGAGCAACGGCACGGACCTCNTGATCGGCCTCTCGCCGCGTCACATCTGGGACGGCGGCGCCGCCGAGACCCAGGGCGGGGTGCGGTTCTTCCCCAACATCCCCACCGAGGAGGTCTTCACCACCCCCGACCGCAACCGCGCCGACGGCATCGTCCACTCGGCCCTGCCGCTCGTCCACAANGGCAGTGTNGTGCGCGATTTCTGGTTCCGCTTCGAGGGGGGTCGCGTGTCCGACTTCGGCGCCGCCGAGGGGGCGGACGTCCTTGAGCACATCCTCGCCACCGACGAGGGGGCGGCTCGCCTGGGGGAGTGCGCGCTCATCTCCAAGAACACGCCCATCCGCGAGAGCGGCCTGCTCTTCTACAACACCCTCTATGACGAGAACGCCTCATGCCACCTGGCGTTGGGCATGGGCTTCCCCGAGTGCTACGAGGGCGGTTACGACCTCTCGCCCACGGAGCTCGAGGCCTCCGGTGTCAACCAGAGCGCCCAGCACGTGGACTTCATGATCGGCACCGACGACCTCGACATCACGGGTGTCACCGCCAAGGGCGAAGAGGTCCCGGTGTTCATCCATGGCCAGTGGGCGTGGGAGTAGGGTAAGATTGCACATACCGTGCGCATCGCGTGCGTTCATGGGCCTTTAGCTCAGCTGGCAGAGCAGGAGACTTTTAATCTCAAGGTCGTGGGTTCGAACCCCACAGGGCCCACCATGAACTTATATATCCCTACCTGCTTGTTAACCAGCGGGTAGGGATATTTATTTATATGCATCGGCCGCACCACGGTGGAACGCGGTGGAACGGTCGGACTTTCGACATCAACGATGGTCCTATGTCGACAAAATGCGGCATCATGCCCAGACNCACGAAAACGCCCCCGACCCCACACGGGGGCCGGGGGCAACACACGGCGTTCAGACGAATGCCGCCGCGACGGCGGCCGGCGGGCCCGTTCTACACGTCGCCGGCCCCCCAATCGATCCGCCCGCGAACCCATTCAGCGAAGTCATCCTCGCCCATGGACCGCTGGGCAACCGCTTGGATGACGTCGAAGAACTCCGGGGAGTCAACCGACTCGTCGAGCACCGCCCCGTCGCCCCACTGGGATACGACGACGCCGACCATGAGCAGCGCCGTCCTCTTGTTGCCGTCCGAGAACGGGTGCTCAAGGGCGATGCGCGAAGAGATCCTTGCGGCCTGAGCGGCCAGGTCCCTGCAAGCCATGGTCCCGAAGACCGGGACGAAGGCCCCCGACACGATGGCGGACACCATGTCGCGGGCCCCCGGCCTGTCGGCGTCGTAATGCTCCTTGCCGGCGACGGCCGACTCCCGCACCTCCAGCACTGAGTCGATGAAGCTCTCGATTTCGAAGTCGNCCGTGAACACGACCGCGTCGCGGGGCCCGCGGGGCTCCACGTCAGCTGTCCTTGAGCATTTCCATGGCGACCGCCCACCGGTCCATCGAGTCGCTGACGGAAGAGGATATGGTCGTCATCCCCGCAAGGCCCTCGGGAGACGCATCGATCGAAGAGACCACATCCGTGTCGTCTATGGGAGAGCGGAGGCCTCGGTGGTCAACCACATTTTTCCACGCGCCGCCGTCCTTATGACTCAACCTCATGAGGTCGTAGGCCGTCAGGTTGCCGTAGAGGCTCCACACGACGTCTGCAACCTTCGCCGCGGTGCCGTCGTAGTCGGACGANACGGGCTTGGTTATGCGTTTGGAGCCGTTCGATTTGTACGCATGGTAGACAGAGGGCACGACGGGTCCGTACTGCCACGCCTCGATGTCGTCGTCAAAAAGACGAGCTCCACTTTTGAGGAAGAAGGCATAGGCAAAGTAGACGAGCTTGTTGAGCTTCATGTTCGTCACGAACCCACTGCCGCCATAGCGGTCGACGATGGCGTTCGCGAGGTCGACGGCCGTAGTGACTCCGGTCATGGGCATGTCCTCCCCTCTCCACCGGACGTTGCGTTTTGGCCATTCTAGCGACAAGGGCGGNCGCCAAACATGGCTCTCCGGTAATCGGATTACTATACGCTCCAAACGGTCCATGGTCCAGATTCTTCTCCAATCACACCTTGATAGGACGAAAACGCCCCCGACCCCATCGCAGGGGCCGGGGGCTTGTTTGTACCGAGTGTCAATAAGGGGGCCGCCCTCGGCGGCCTTGTTTGTACTTNCGGGCGAATCGTATAAACAAGGGGCCCCGCTACAGCCTGCCGTCGTTGAGCGCGGCCTGGAGGGCGCGGACGGTCTTGGGGCCGCACACGCCGTCGGGGTAGACGCCGAGCCTGCTCTGGAGGGCCTTGATGGTGTTCGCGCCCATGATGCCGTCGGAGGTCACGCCGAGGAGCCTTTGCAGCGCGCGGATGACCGGGGAGCCGCTGGGGTTCGCGCCCCACTTCCACCCGCCCGCGCAGTTGGGCATGAGGTGGCGGTTGCCGCTGTACTGGCCCCAGACCTCGCCGTCGGCCACGCAACGGAGGTGCGCCTGCAGGGCCTTGGTGGTGCCCCATCCCCACCAGCCGTCGACGGAGAGCCCGCCGGTGGACGGGGCCGGGGTNGCAGGCGTGGACGGCACCGCGCCGCCCTTGGCGGNGATGCCCGCCGCCGACAGGATGGCTCGGGCGATCTCGTCCAGACGGTCGTTGAAGATGGTCCGGTCGGTGGCGTTGTCTATGAAGCCGACCTCGGCCAGGCGGTAGTTGATGCCGCGCCTGGCGGCGCGGTTGGCGTTGGCCAGGTCGCCCCGCTTCACGAGGGTGGAAGAGCGCCCGGGGAAGATGGTCGCCAGGTTCTTCGCGAGCGCCTTGTCGAAGGCGTCGGCCTCGAAGCCGTCCTTGATGATGACGTGGGCCCCGCGCGCCGAGCCGTTGGCGGAGTCGCGGTGCAGCTCCGTCACCATGGTGCCCTTGGGCACGTTCAGCGTGTTGAGGTCCCCTTGGGCGTAGGCGTTGCGCGAGAAGTCGTGCAGCTCCACGTCGGAGGGGTCCGCCGCGAGCTCCNTGACCCGCCTGGCGAGGTTCCTCACGGAGTCTGCCTCGTTATGGCCGCCCCCGACCGCGCCGGGGTCCCCGTGCCCGTGGCCGGGGATGATATACAGCGGTTTAGACATGCTCCTCCCCCTTCCCGGCCCCGCCGAGGGCCGCCTGCACGGGCGAGAGCACCGCGACGATGACCGCCGTGCCGAAGCTCGCCCCCCACTCTCCGGTGGTCACGCCCACGGCCACGGCCGCGAGCACGCCCTGGACGACCGTGCGCTCGAAGCGCGCCGCCGCCGAGTCGTCGGCGCACCACGCCACGAACGCCTCTGTGATTCGTCTCATGCCTTGTCNTTCCTGCTCTGCCCGTAGAAGGTCTTCACGGGCACCTTGCAGATCTCCTCGTAGAGCCCCGTGCCGGTGCCGTTCCCGCCCAAGGCGTGGTAGGCCTGGTAGCAGCTGTCCAGCTCCTGTCTGCGCTCCACGCTCATGGGCTTGTCGCCGAGCACGTAGACGTCGTAGGCGTCCACGATGTGGCTCCGAAGCAGCGTCCGCACGGCGGCGTCCAGTGCGTCCTCGCGCCGGGACTGGGCCGCCGCCGCGTCCCTGCCCTCGTCGCCCATGCGGTTGATGCGGGCCACGCACCACGTGACCACGCCGCCCAGGACGAGCGCCACCNCGGTNTCGGCGAGCTTCATGGGGTCCAAGGGCCCCGCCCCCTCTCTAAAGGAAAGGGGCCCCGCAGGGCCCCGTCTCAGCCTTCCACGCGCTCCCGCACCAGCTCCCTGATGCGGGCCGGGACGTCGTCCACGNAGATGTCTCNGCGCAGGACGCGCCTGGCGTACACGGCCACCATGGACAGGTCGAGCCTTGTCAGCCCCGCCATCGTCNCTCACNCCCCGCCGCCGACTCGTAGAGGCCGCACAGGGCCTCGTCCACCGACGCGCGCCACTCCNCGCCCGCGCGCTCGGCCTCCATCTCGGCCAGGCGTCCCGGCGGCCAGGGCACGTAGGTCCCGGACTCGGCCACGTAGGCCCGCCTTTCCCCGTCCCAGGCGTAGGTGTAGACGACCTCGCCCCTGCCGGGGTCCCACGACCCGAGCGGCTCGCCGTCCATGCCGTGGACCGGGGCGTCCGCCTCGGTCTCTTTCAGGAACACAGGGTCCATCTCGGGGTCCACCCCCCTCCCCTCACGCCGTCAGGTAGGTGACGGTCCATGTCACGTAGGTGGTGCCGGAGCCGTAGCGGTGGGCCGTCAGGCGCCCGTCGGCCCCCACGGTGTAGCGGCACACGTTGTTGCCGGCGGCGTCCGGGCCGTAGGCGGCGTTGGTTATGTCGTACTTCGGGCGGTAGCCGGCGGGCACCGACCAGCCGCACCTGACCCACGCGCCGGCGGCGATGTTGGCGGTCGCGACGCGCAGGGTGACGAGGGGGCCGTACTTCCGGTACTTGACCTCCCACCCGCCGCTGGCCGCGGCCTGCCACCCGGAGTCGGCGAGCCCGATGGCGCTCCTCACCTGCCCGGCCACGTTGGACGACCCGGAGCACAGCTGCAGGCCGTTGAGGGTCACGGGGTCGCCCTGCACGTGGAAGCCGGGACCCGGGCAGGCCCTCCCGAAGGCCACCCCCTTGCCGGATGCCAGGATGTCCATGGTGTAGTAGCTCGGCCCGACGCCCGTCTGGACCGAGGCGGTGAGGCCGTTGGAGTCGGTGGCCGTGACCAGCACCTCGTAGCTCTTGTCCGTGGCGATGGACCCCGGCGCGATGGCCGCGGAGCTCGCGGTGCCGCTGGCGGCGTTGACGGCGATGGTGCCGCCGTCCGTCCAGGCACTCGCCCCGGCCTGCCTCCACTTCACCGATATGCCGGTGACCTTGGGCGTGTTGGACGCCGCCTGGGCCCTGTAGGCGGCGCTCACGTGGAACGCCGTCCCCTCGTCGTTCGCGACCCCTGCGGCCGTGCAGCGGGACGCATGGACGTTCGAGAGGACGGGCGGCAGGTGGTCGAGCTTCCATACGGCGTAGAGGGTCGCCCCGCCGTCCATCCCGTACCGGGAGTTCGGCGCATACTGCACCGCGCCGCCGGCGGAGGTCGACCATCCCTGGAAGGTGTGATTGGCGCGGGTCGGCCGGGTGCCCGAGATCGTCAGGACCTCGCCGTGCCATTTCGTCTGCGCCCCCGGGGCGCCGCTGCCGCCGTTGGCGTTGTAGGTCACCGCCCAGTGGTCCTTGGCCGGGCAGGGGAAGCTCGCCTGGGCCGTGGACGTGCCGTTCATGTAGCCCGAGCGGTTGGTGACCGTACAGATGATGGAGCCGTTGTAGCCGGAGTGGTCCTTGGGGATGACGAAGGTCCTCGAGCAATGGGTGTTCCAGCCGTTGCCGCCCGAGGGCGACTGGAGTCCTCCCGACCCCGACACGCCGCCCGTCCAGGACACCGCGATGGAGGTGGCGATGCTGTTGGAGATGGAGAATCCCCAACCCACGGCCTGGGGGCCTCCCTTGACCGTCACCGTCACCGAGTCTGGCCCCTGGGACACCGTGTAGGTGAGCCAGGCCCTCCAGTGGTTGGTCGTGGGTCCGTAGACGTCGGCCATGTCACCTCACCTTCTTTAAGCACAGGTTGCCGTTGGACCGGGGCATGAGGGCGAAGTTGCCCACGCCCAAAGAGCCGGTCACCTCGGCCTGCGATATGTAGAGTCTCATGCCGCTGACGTAGGCCACNGCGGCGNCTCCGTNCNTGANGGNGAGCTGGGNGTTGNAGANCTGCACCCACANGTCGGAGGTGGAGCTGCCCAGCTGCAGCAGGGGCACGCCGCCCTGCTGGACGATGCGCACCATGGCCGACAGGTCGGCNATGCCCGAGGCTNGCAGCTCGGCGAGGATGTTGTTGTTCTCCGCGACGGACTCGTTGAGGGCGGCGATGGAGCCGGCGGTGGCCTCGGCGCCCTGGTTGGCGATGTCTTGGGAGGACTCGGCCAGGTCCATCGCGCTGTTGGCCGTGTCGGCGGCGCCCTCCGCGGCCTCCTTGGCGTCGTCGGCCTTCTTGGCCGTCTCGGTCATGGTGACCTTCAGGCCTTCGCTGGTCTGCTCCAAGGCGCTGGCCCTCTCGGCCAGCCCCGCCTGCTCGCTGACCACGCCGGAGATGCGGTCGGACTCCACCTTGAGGGCAGCCTTGGTTGCGTAGGTGGCCTCGGCGTCCTCCGGGGCGGGGCCCCAGTCGGTAGGGGCGTTGCCCAGCTCCACCTTGATGCGCAGCAGGCTGACGCTCGTCGCGGCGCAATCACTCCTTATTCTTCCGATGAGGATTTGCGGGGCGGTGACGGCGTCGGCGTCGTAGGTGACGGTGTACCAGTATCGCCGAACCTTGCTGGACCCGACATGGAAGCTGTTCGCCCCGTCGGGTTCGGTGCTCTTGACCCCGTCGCTGTTGACGACCGTCTTGGCGACGGGGTGGAGCCCGGTGCCATCGGCCCAGCAATAGCACATGATGTCCCCGCCGGCCGACACGGCCCTGGCGTCGAAGGAGACCGTGAGGACGTCCCCCTTCTTCGGGGCCGGGATGTCGAGCTTGAAGTTTATGGGGTCGAAGTCACCCGTGGCAGGGCGCGGCACGTTGAGCGACTTGAAGCCCGGCACCGCGGTCGAGTCCACGGCGGAAAGCCCGCCCTTGGGGGCGCACATGGCCGTGAAGTCCNTGGAGCCCGTGGCGAGGTTCGTCCCGCCCACCTTGAGCCCGTCGACCTTCGCCAGCGCCGACTGCGCCGTGAGGGGGATGGCGTCGGTGGTCTGCTTTACCTCGGTCTTCGAGGCGTAGAGGCCGGCCGCGTCGCCCTTCTTGAGGTAGTTGGCCTCCACCGTGGACGTGATGGAGTCGGCGGTCTGCTGGGCCTTGGACGCGGCGGTGGCGGCACCGTCGGCGGTCTGCTGGGCCTTGGCCACCGAGGAGGACACGCCGTCCACAGTGGCGGAGAGGTCCGTCACCTTGGTCGCCGTCCGGTCCGCCTTGGTCGCCGTCTCGGTGATTTTGGCCGAGAGCNCCGATGCCGTCTGCTCGACGGAGGTGGCCTTGGAGATGGCCGCGTCGGCGGTCTCNGCGGTGGACGCCACGTCGGCCCTGATGGCGTCGGCGGCGACCTCCAGCGCGGCGGCGCGGTCCACGGCCCCCTCGGCGGTCTCGGCCACCTCGCCCACCTCGGCGCGGATGGCGTCNGACTCCACCNTGAGNTCGCTCTTCGTGGCGTATGCGGCCCCCGTGGCCTTGTCCACGTAGTCGCGGGCCANCTCGGCGCGGATGGACGTGGCGGTCTGCTCCAGCTCGGACCTCGACGCGAGGCCCTCGGTGGACTCCTTGGTGGCGTATGCCTCGGAGACCTCTGAGCGGATGGACGAGGCCGTCTGGGCCAGCTCACTCCTGGTGGCCAGCGTGGCGCCGGTCTCCTTGTCCACGTAGTCGGCGGCCACGGAGGTGAGCACCTCCCCCTTGGCCGCGTCCACCGCCTGCGTCACCTCGGTCTTGGTGGCGGCGGTCCGCCGGAGCTCGTCGGCGGCCGATGAGGCGGCGTCGGCGGCGTCCTTGGCCTCCCCGGCGGCGGCCACGGCCCCGGCCACCGCCTGGGCCGCCTCGGCCGCGGTCCTGTCGACGGCGTCGATGGCCTCCCGGGCCTCCTCCCTCGCGGCGTCCAGCTCCGCCNNCCCCTCGGCGAAAAGGTCGCGCACGACCACCTCCACCGGTGCGCAGTGGTCCGAGACGTTGTGGGCCGGGGTGCCGTCGAACAGGCACGCGTCGTCCTCGGATGTGGCGGTGACCGAGACGGTGGAGCCCACGGCCTGGGGAGGGGTCAGGCAGCTGCCGGCCTCGGTCAGGGCCGCGAACCACTCGCCGTCGACGTACAGGTTCACGCGGAGGAAGTCGGCGGGCACGTCGCCCGCCAGGGTGCCGTCCCACGTCACGGCCACGGTGCCGTCCACGGAGGTCGCGGCGATGCCGGTCNTCACNGGCGGCGGCGTGGTGTCGCCCACGTGGGTGGCCAGGGTGACGTCGCCCGTGGCCGCCCCTATGACGGTCGAGGTGCCGTCGGCGTTGTCGAAGCTGTAGGTCCCCGTCTCCGACGTGCCGAGCGCCTGGACGCCCGACACCGCCACGGCCACGGCGCCGGCGAGCGCCTCCATGGGGTCCATGAGGTCGACGGCCTTACTGTGGCGCATAGGCGCCCCCCTCCCACGGGTCCACCATCTGGTCGAAGGTCACCCTCACGGTGCCTCCGAGGTCCCCGGCCATCTCCATCACCCTGAGCCTGTACCTGCCGTCCGGCAGCGTCGGGAACCCGTCGAGGTCCACCAGCGCCTCCTGCCCGGGCCAGAACGTCCCCGGCCTCACGGGNCAGTCCGGGTCGAAGGCGTTCACCGTCCCGGCGATCTGNACCATGGGCCGCTTGGACNCCTNGNGCCTGCCGGCGGCGTGCTCGNGCACGAGCGCCGCGCTGTCCCAGTCCGCGGACCCGGAAAGGGCGGTCTCGGCCAGCGGCCACGGGTCCTGCCTCGAGCAGAGCGCGGTGTCGCTGGCGAGGTGGCAGAGGGTGGCCTCGTCGCCGCCGGTCCCGGTCCCGTAGACCCTCATGACCGGGGCGAGGTGGGCNACCTGNACGTCCTGCAGCGTGCCTCCCCCCGGGTGGCAGGTGAGCACCGGCACGAGGCCGGAGGAGGACAGCCTCGGCGAGCCGTCCGAACCGGCCTCGAGGCGCCAGCGCAGGTGGGTGGCGTCGGCCAGGTAGGGGCGGAACTGCATGTCGGGGCCGCCCTCGACGTTGGTGATGGCGTCCAGCAGCTTGGCGGCGGCGTTGTTGGACGCGTTGAACCCCTTGTACGTGCGCTCGTGGCCCCCGCGCTCGCCGGCGTAGTGGGCGACGTCGATGGGCAGGGAGCCGCCCGGCTTGCCCATGGCGTTCTGCACGACGAGGGCGGCGATGGCGCGCAGCGACCGGCCCTCCCACCGGCAGTCGGCGACCGTGGTGGACCCCGGCGC
>NZ_CAJMXC010000065.1:0-10716 GCF_905219715.1 Olsenella sp. CU969 | reverse complement strand
GTTTGATCTTCACCGTGGCGTGTGCCGTCCCCACCGCCAGGGCGACGGCACACGCCACGGTGAAGATCACACAGGCCCTGACCGCGACCGCCGAGAGCACCGACGGCCACGACGGGCGCTCGGCCCCGTGGGGGGCCCGGTCGTTCCTATCCGTTGCCATGGCTTGCCTCCTCACTCCATGCCGAGGGCGCGCTTGAGCGGTCTCACAAAGCTGCGCGAGACCTGGAGCTCCTCGGCGGTGTCGAGCACGGCGCGGAGCCGGCCGTTGATGTCGGGGCGCAGGGCGGCCACGTGGGAGAGGTTCACGATGCACGACCTGGACGCCCGCACGAAGCCGACGTCGCCCAGGCGGTCCTCGAACTCCGCGAGGGNGAGCCGGCTCTCGAGCACCCGGTCGGCCGTGTAGGCGAAGCAGCGGCGGTCGACCGACTCCACGAAGCGCACCTCGGAGGCGGGGGCCACGTAGGTGGTCCCGTCCTCTACGCCCACCACGGTGCGGTCGAGGATCCTCAGGCGCGCGACAAGGTCGGCGACCTGCTGGTCGAGCCGGGCGCAGCCGATGCGCACCACGGTCTCGGTGAACGCCGGGTCCTCGACGATCTCGACCCTCATAGGCCCTCCCTTCCTCGGAACCCACGGTGCNACGGACGCGGCCCGGGACCCGCGGCACCGGCGCGAGGCGTCNTCACGNGCACGCGGAATGCACCCCGACGGCCCGTGGTGCCGCGGCGCGGCTCACGGGTTGCAGGTGCCGCAGGGCTCGTAGCCCTCCTCGAGGAGGTCGGAGCGGTCGCCGGAGAAGTCCTCCAGGTTGATCGCCGACGCCGAGGAGAGCCCGGGGCAGTCGGGCCGGTGGAACCGCCTCGAGCGCACGTTGAGCACGTAGTCACCCCGCTCGGTGCCGCCCACCGGGGGCAGCGCCGCCACGGCCTCCCCGCGGGCGCCGTCGGCCTCCGACTCGCCGGTGGCGTAGTCGATGGAGACGCCGGGCTCCACGTTGTGGCAGAAGACGTCGAACGACAGCTCGCCGTCGCCCTCCACGCAGCGGGCCTCCAGGCGCACGCCGCGGCAGACCTCCTCGTCGCCCACGAAGACGGGCGTGGCCCGNTAGAGCACGTGGTGGGACGTCCTGCGCACGTGGTCGGCCACCGAGGTCTCGTAGGGCACCATGGACNCCGCGTTCATGGTCCGGGTGCCGGTGACGAGGTTGCGCTCGTTGGCGTCCTCGCCGGTGAGGCTCCAGGCGATGAGGTGGCAGCGGTTGTAGAGCATCNCGCCGTCCACCCACGGGTAGCTCGCCTGGCNCCAGCCCNTGGGGCGCACCTCGGAGATGGCCCCGCGCTCGCCGGTGGGCATGGTCTGCTCGCACACGTTGGCGTAGGCGGCGCCGCAGCGGCCCTCGCCGTCCAGCGGCGCGTAGTCCTCGAAGGCGTCCGTGCGGCCGTCGTCGGCACCGAAGTCCGCCTTGCCGTCGCCCACCGGGACCACGAGGTCGCCCTCGAAGACAGGCACGCCCTCGATCCGGCCGTCCGCCGAGAGGCCCACGGGCTCCGGCTGCGGGCGGAGCAGCGCGCCGGCCCGCCAGGCGAGGCCGGTGCCGGGAGGGAGCAGGACCGCGGCGAGGGCGACGAGGCAGACGGCCCAGACGAGCCGCAGCCGCCCGTTGCGCGCCGTGCGGCGGCGGCGCACAGCCCCTCCCCGCCGTCCCCGTCCCCGGCGCCCAGAGCGTCGGCGGGTGCCGCGGGGGCGCCGTCGGTGAGGGTCACGGAGCGCAGGGTGCGCTCCATGGCGTTGGTGCGGGTGGTGATGATCTTGTCCACGGCGTCGCCGGCGAGGTCGATGCGGCGCTTGGCCTGGCGCAGGGCGTCCTGGTAGCGGGGCAGCTCGGCGCGCACGGCCTGGAGCACGGCCATGACCTCGTTGGTCTGGCGCTGGAGGGCGAAGGTCTGGAACGAGAGCTGGAGGCTGTTGAGCAGCGCGGCCATGGTGGACGGGCCCGCCACCACCACGGAGTGCTCGCGCTGGAGCCGCTCCACGAGGCCCGGGGTGGAGACCACCTCGGCGTAGAGGCCCTCGAAGGGCAGGAACATGATGCCGAAGCCCGTGGTGGCCGGCACGGCCAGGTACTTGGAGGAGATGTCCCTGGCCTCCTGGCGGATGCGTGCCTCCAGCTCCTTGCGCGCCTTGGCCGCGGCCTCGGCGTCGCCCGCCCCCTGGGCGTCCGCGAGNCGGGCGTAGAGGTCGCCGGGGAACTTGGCGTCGATGGGGAGCAGGACCGGGTCGCCGCCCTCCACGGGCACCTTGACGGCAAACTCCACGCGGTCACGGCTGCCGGGCTTGCAGGCCACGTCGCAGGCGTACTGGTCGGGCGCCATGACCTCGGACAGGATGGCGCCCAGCTGCACCTCGCCCAGGATGCCGCGGGTCTTGACGTTGGAGAGCACCCGACGCAGGTCGCCCACGTCCGACGCCAGGGCCTGCATGGAGCCGAGGCCGCGGTGGACCGACTCCAGCTGGTCGCTGATCTGGCGGAACGACGTGGCCAGGCGGTCGTTGAGGGTGCGCTCGAGCTTCTCGTCNACGGTGGCGCGCATCTGCTCGAGCTGGCGCGCGTTNTCCTCGCGGATGGAGGAGAGCTGCCCCACCACGGTGTCGGTGGTGCGGGCCAGCTGCAGGCCCACGGTGGACGACATGGCGTCGAGGCGGCCGTCGACGGAGCTGAGCCGGGACGCCACGTCCTGACGCAGGGCCTCCATGGAGCGCAGGCCCTGGCCCTGGGCACCGTCAACGCGGGCGAGCGACGAGGCGAGCGAGCCGGCGTCGTCAGCCTGGCGGCGCCCGAGGTCGGACACCGCGGCGGCAGTGGAACCAGCAGCCCGGGCGGCGCGGGTGGCCACGAGGCAGGCGGCCACGGCCGCGGCGGCGGCCACGACNGACAGGAGCAACACGAGGACGTCCATGGGACCCCTTTCGCGACGGTTTGAGGGTCTGCCCATCATGGCACGGACGCGGCGGGGCGCAGTGCGCCAAAAGGTCCCNCCCAAAATGAACCTGATTGATTCCTGTAATTTTACTTCTATACTGAGGGACAGNACCTCCCTCCCCCTTTCCCGAAGGGCCTCCTTGGAGCCCGGGCGCGGTTGGGGTAGAACACGGGATGTCCTGGAACCGAGCATTCGCGCGTCCCCGCGGCGCGCCGGAAGGTAGGAATCGTGNCAGATACGGTCAGGTGGNNCATCCTCGGCGCAGGGTCCNTNGCCAAGAGGTTCGCCGCCTCCCTCGCGGGGGAGCCCCGGGGCACCCTCGTCGCGGCCAGCGGCCGCACCCCCGCCCACGTGGAGGCCTTCGCCTCCGAGTTCCGCTGCGACGCCTGCGCGGACCACGACGCCCTGCTCGCCCGCGACGACGTGGACGNCGTCTACGTAGCGCTGCCGGCGTCCATGNATGNCGAGTGGTCCGTCAAGGCCCTCGAGGCCGGCAAGGCGGTGCTCTGCGAGAAGCCCGCGGCCCTCACCGCGGCCGAGTTCTCCCGGGTGGCCCAGGCGGCCGTGGACCACGACCGCCTCTACGTAGAGGCCATGAAGCCGCGCTTCACCCCGCTCTACCAGAAGGTCCGCGGCCTCGTCGTCGACGGCCTCATCGGCGAGGTGGGGTCCGTGGCCTTCACCCTCAGGCGCACCATCGAGCACGGCGACGGCCACTGGTACAACGACCCCGTGGGCGGCGGCGCGGCCCTCGACCTCGGCATCTACGGCGCCGCCTGGGCCGACGAGTACGCCGGGGGCGCCATATCGGTCTCCGCGTGCTCCCACACCTACCGCGACGAGGTGGACCGCGCCGACCGCTGCGAGCTCACCCTGGGCGACGTGGCGTGCACGGTCGACGTCTCGGCCGACGCCGCCGACGACTCCCGCGTCACCATCTCCGGCAGCCTCGGCTCCGTCGAGGTGCTGGAGGTCACCCGCCCGGAGCGCGCCGTGCTGCGCCGCGACGGCGCCGACGACGAGCTCGTCGAGTGCCCGCTGCCCGGCGACGACTTCTCGGCCGAGATCGCCTCGTTCACCGACTCCCTGCTCTCCGGCGCCCAGGAGAGCCCCGTCATGCCCCTGGCCGACTCCCTGCGCTGCGCCCGTATCGTGGACGCCATGGCGTCGGGCTACGACCGCTACGCCGTGGCCGAGGCCCTGGGCGCCGAGCTCGGCGAGGACTGCGTGGCCCTGGGCGAGCCCATGGCGGCCCACACGACCTTCCACCTGGGCGGCCCCGCCGACGTCTTCGTGACGCCGCGGGGCGCGGGCGGACTCGCCTCCTGCCTCCGTGTGCTCCGCGAGCACGGCGCGCCCCACCTCATCCTGGGCAAGGGCTCCGACCTGCTGGTCTCCGACGCCGGCTACCGCGGCGTCGTGGTGGACGTGACCCGCGGCCTCGACGACGTCTCCCACGACGGCTGCCGCGTCACATGCCAGGCCGGCGTCTCGCTCCCGGAGGCCTCCGAGATGGCGGCGGCCCTCTCCCTCACGGGCCTCGAGTTCGCCTGCGGCATCCCGGGCACCGTGGGTGGCGCCGTCTTCATGAACGCCGGCGCCTACGACGACTGCATCGCCGACGTCCTCGAGTCGTGCGAGTGCGTGTTCCCCGACGGCCACACCGAGACCGTCGCCGCCGCCGCCCTCGCCCTCGGCTACCGCACGAGCCGCGTGCGCNCCGACNGCCTCACGGTGGTGTCGGCCNCGTTCCTGCTCGCCCCCGGCAACGCGGACGCGATCCGCTCCAAGATGGACGACCTCACCGAGCGCCGCGCGTCCAAGCAGCCCCTCGAGCTCGGCAGCGCCGGCTCCACCTTCAAGCGCCCCGAGGGGCACTTCGCCGGCAAGCTCATCGGCGACGCCGGCCTCAAGGGCTACACCGTGGGCGGTGCAGCCGTGTCGGAGAAGCACGCGGNCTTCGTGGTGAACCTGGGCGGCGCCACCGCCGCCGACGTCGCCGCCGTCATCGCCCATGTGCGCGAGACCGTCCGCGAGCGCTTCGGCGTCGAGCTCGAGCCCGAGGTGCGGTTCGTGGGACCCTTCTCGTCATGAGCGCCCCGGTCCCCGTCTCCACCTGGCACGAGCTGCGCGCCCTCGTGGCCGAGGGCGGCTGCGCCGCGGCGGCCCTCCCTGCGTCGGTCGTGGTCGACGGCCCCGTCCCCGTGGGCCCCGGCCGCAGCCTCGACGTCATGGGCTGCGCCACGTCGATGCGCTTCGCGCCGGGCGTGTCGCAGATGTTCTCTGTGGCCGACGGGGGCCGCCTGCGCCTGGCCGGCTCGCTCCTCGTGACCCCGGGCGACAGCACCGCGCCCCTCCTCTCGGTGGACGGCGGCGGCCGCCTCGACCTCGACTGCGCCCTCCTGGCGAGACCCGGCGCTCCCGGGGCGCCGGCGCCGTCGTCGTGCCTGGTCGACTGCCACGGCACGGTCAACCTGGGCCCCTGCTCGGCCCTGGACGGCTGGGTCGTCGCACCCTCCGAGGCCGAGCCCTCCCCCTGCGCGCTCCGGGTCTCCGGCCAGGGGGCCGTGGCCCGCATGGGCGGCGGCCGCGTCTCCGGCTGCACGAGCCTCGGCACCGAGGCTGCGCCGGGCGCGGCCGTCCAGGTGCTCGACGGTGCCTGCCTCCTCATCGAGGCGGGGGCGGTCCAGGACAACTGCCGCCAGGAGGGCGACGGCGTCCTCTACGGCGGCGGCGTCTACGTGGACAAGGCCACCCTCTCCATGACCGGCGGCTCCGTCGAGGGCAACCGCGCCGTGCACGGGGCCGGCGTCTATTGCGTGGGCCGCGGCCTCGTGGAGGTCTCCGGAGGGCGCATAGCCAGCAACCGGGCCCTCCACCGCGGCGGCGGCGTCTACAGCACCGGCACCGTGATGCTCGAGGGCGGCGACGTGACCGACAACCGCGNGTCCTTCGGCGGCGGCGTCTTCAACGCCGGCACGCTCCACGAGCGCTCCGCCGTCGTCTCGGGCAACACCGCCGACTCCGGCGCCGGCGTCTACAACCGCGGCACCGCCTCCGTGGAGGGCGGCTCCATCGTGGGCAACGCCGCCGACGGCGTGCAGGGGTCGGGCGGGGGCGTCTACAACACCGGCAGGCTGGTCCTGGGCGAGGGCATCATCGCGGGCAACCGCGCCCTCTACACCGGCGGAGGCCTCTACAACACCCGCTCCGGCACCGTGGACATGGACGGCGCGGGCCTCTCCAACAACCGCGCCCTCTACGGCGGCGGCATCTACAACGCCCGTGGCCGGGTGGACATCGTCACCGGCGACATCGTGGACAACTGCGCCAACTCCACGCAGTTCGGCGGCGGCGGCATCTACAACACGGGCCTGCTCTCCTGCGACCGGGCCACCATCGTCCACAACGCCTCCCAGGGCATGGGCGGCGGCATCTACAACGTGGGCTCCGTGCGCCTGGGGGCCTCGGCCCTCTCCCACAACGCCGCCATGAACGGCGGCGCCCTCTACAACCGGGGCTCGGTGGAGGCGGAGCGCGCCATCATCGTCCACAACGCCGTGGGCGACATGGGCGGCGGCATCGTGAACACGGGCTCGCTCGAGCTTGCGGGCGGCACCGTGGCCCACAACTCCGCGCGACGCGGCGGGGGCATCCTCAACGCCGGCACCGCGAGCGTGATGGGCGCCCTCGTGGGGCGCAACACCGCCGAGACGGCCAACGACTTCTACNACTACCTCGACGACGGGTCGCGGGGCACCTTCACCCTCGACGCCCCCGACGACCCCTCCCTGGCCGCCCTCGGCTGGTGCGAGGAGGGCGTGGCCGGCACGGCGTCGCGCTTCGTGCTCGACAGCGAGGAGCGCCGCCTCTCGGCCGCCCCGGTATGGGAGGTGCGGCTCCTGCCCGCCGACGGCTCGGACCCCGCCGTGACCCTGGTGGAGCCCGGCGCCACGCTCGACCGCCCCGACGACGGGGGCACGGACTGGGTGGACGACGCGACGGGGCTGCTCTGGGACTTCGGCGAGCCCGTGGAGCGCGACCTCACGCTTTTGGCCCTCGACCCCGACGTGAAGGGGGAGCTCGGCGGCGACGTGGAGGCCGCCGACGGGGAGGCCTCCCGGGCCGGGGACGCCGCCGACGGCCCCGAGGAACCCGACGACGCCCCGACCGCCCCCGGCACCGCGGCCCAGGCCGCGCCCGGGCCCCGCGGCGGGAGGGGCGGCGCCATCACCGGCGTCATCGTCATCGCGGCGACCGCCGCCGGGCGCATCTCGGGGCGCATGCGCCGACGCGGCAGGACAGGCGGCCCCAAAGAGGGGTAAGCTCGTGGCGTCAGTTTCAGGGCGGGGTGGAAGTCCCCACTGGCGGTAACCCCCGAGGGGGAAGCCCGCGAACCGCGTGCGCGCGGCCGACCCGGTGGGAGTCCGGGGCCAACGGTCACAGTCCGGATGAAAGAAACGGAGTCGCCATGCCTGCGCAGCAGAACCGTCCCTCCTCCCATACCACGTCCTCGTCCTCCGGCGGCTGGAACAGCCGGCGGGTGGCCGTCTCGGCGCTGTTCTGCGCCCTGGCCATCGTGGCGAGCTTCATCGAGATCCCCCTGTTCCCGCCGGCGCCCTACCTGAAGTACGACCCCTCCGGCATCGTGGGCCTCGTGGCGGGCCTGGCCTTCGGGCCGGCCGTGGGAAGCTGCGTCGCGGCGCTTCCCTGGGTGATCCACCTGTTCGTGGAGCCGTTCGGCGCCGTCATGGGCATGGCGTGCTCCCTCGCCGCCGTGCTCCCGGCGTCCCTCGTCTACCGCCGCCGCCANACCCGCGCGGGCGCCGCGGCCGGCCTCGCGCTGGGATCGGTCGTGGCCATAGTTGTGGCCGTGGCAGGCAACATCGTCATCACGCCCCTCTACAGCGGCGTGCCCGTGGACGCCGTCGTGGCGCTCATCGTGCCGGTGCTCCTGCCGTTCAACCTCATCAAGGTCGTGCTCAACGACGTCGTGTGCTGGCTGGCCTACAAGCCCGTCTCCGACATGGTGGGCCGGTAGCTGTGGCACCCGCCACCGGGCGCGGCCCCGCCTGCTCCCTCAGGGGCGTGCGCTTCTCCTACGACGGGGGCGCCACCTGGGCCCTGGACGGCGTGGACCTCGACGTGGCCCTGGGCGAGCGCCTGTGCCTCCTGGGTGCCAACGGCTCCGGAAAATCCACCCTGGCCCGGCTCGTGGCAGCCATCAGCGCGCCCGACGAGGGCACGGTGGAGCTCATGGGCCTGACCTGCTTCTCCGACGGCCGCCCCGACGGCGCCTCCTACGCGNAGGCCCGCTCGCGCATCTCCNNGGTGTTCCAGAACCCCGAGGACCAGATCGTGACCACCCGGNTGGCAGACGACGTGNCCTTCGGGCCCGANAACCTCGGGTGGCCGCCCGCGCGCATCGGCGCCGCGGTGGCCCGGGAACTCGACCGCGTGGCCATGGCGGACCTCGCGGACGCGGACCCGACACGGCTCTCCGGCGGTCAGCAGCAGCGCGTGGCCATCGCCGGGGCCCTCGCCATGGAGCCCGACCTCCTCGTGCTCGACGAACCCGGCGCCCGCCTGGACGTGCGGGGGCGCCGGGGCGTGGCCCGGGTGCTCGACGGCCTCCGCGGCCGCACCGCCGTGGTCCACGNGACGCACTTCATGGAGGAGGCGGCCTCCGCCGACCGCGTGGTCGTGCTCGACCGCGGCCGCGTGGCCCTGGAGGGATCCCCCGACAAGGTGCTCGAGGACCCGTCCCTGGCAGGGCTCTCCCTCGAGGCCCCCTTCACGGTGCGGCTCGCCCGCGCCCTCGCGGAGCGCGGGCTGGACGTCCCGGCGACGCTCGACACCGGCCGGCTGGCCGACGCCGTGGCCCGGGAGGTGGGGAGATGAGCCTCGCCGCCAGGTCCCTCACCTACCGCTACCCCGACGCCCCCTTCCCCGCCGTGGACGGCGTCGACCTCGAGGCGCGCGACGGCCGGGTGACCTGCCTGCTCGGCGCCACCGGGTCGGGCAAGTCCACNCTCCTACGCGCCATGGCCGGCCTCGTGGCCCCCACCGCGGGCGAGGCCCTCGTGGACGGTGCGCCCACGTGGGTGCGCCGCGGCGTGCTGGGGCGCCCGCGGCGCCGGCCCGGCCTCCCCCGGGCCGTGGGCTACGTCATGCAGCGCCCCGAGCGCCAGCTCTTCGCGGCCACCGTCGCCGAGGACGCGGCCTTCGGGCCCCGGAACCTCGGTGCCACCGACGCGGAGGCCGCCGAGGCCGCCGAGGCCGCCCTCGGGTTCCTCGGCATCCGCCACCTGGCCTGCCGCTCACCCTTCGAGCTCTCCGGTGGCCAGCAGCGCCTCGCCGCCATCGCCGGCGTCCTGGCCATGGACCCGGCCAACCTCGTGCTCGACGAGCCCATGGCCGCCCTCGACCCCGAGGGGCGCGCCATCGTGCGCGACGCCGTGGCCCACCTCGCCTCGCGGCGCGGGGCCGTGCTGCTCGTGACCCACGACATGGACGACGCCGCCTCGCTGGCGGCGTCCGTGGCCGTGCTCGACCGCGGGCGCGTGGCGCTTTCCGGCTCGCCGGCGGAGGTCTTCTCCCGGTCGGGCGAGCTCCGGCGCCTGGGCCTCGGCCTCCCGAGCGCCCTGGAGGCCGCGCATCTCCTCAGGGAGCGCCGCGGCGTCGACGTGGGCGAGCCGCTCACCCTCGACGCCCTGGCGGACGCCCTCGCAGGTCTCGCCCGCGGACCGAGAGAGGGGGCGTGACCTGTGGCGGCCTCCATCGGCCNGTACGTGCCCGGCTCCTCCCCGCTCCACCGCGCCGACCCGCGCGTCAAGACCCTGGTCGTGGCCGCCGTCATGGCCGCCACGTTCCTCGTGGCCACGCCGGNCCAGGCGCTCCTCGCCCTGGGCGCGTTCCTCGGCCTGTGCGCCACGGNTCGGACGTCGCCCCTCCGGTGCCTGCGCACCTGCCTGCCCGTGGTGGCGGCGCTCGTGCTCGTCTCGTGCCTCAACCTCCTGGTGACCCNCACGNNGCCCGTGGTNTGGTCCCTGGGGCCGCTCTCCGTCACGGNGGGNGGCCTCGACTGGGCGGCCCNCTNCTCGGTGCGCCTGNCGCTGCTCGTGCTCACGGGCTCGCTCCTGCTCTCCACCACCACGCCCACGGAGCTCACCGGCGCTTTCTCGAGCCTGCTCTCCCCGCTGGCCCGCCTCGGCGTGCCGGTGGGGCCCCTCGCCCTCGTGCTCTCCCTGGCCCTGCGCTTCGTCCCCACCATCGGCGACGAGCTCGATGGTGTCCGCGAGGCCCAGGAGGCCCGCGGCGGCGACCTCGGACGCGGCGGCCCCGTGCGGCGCGTGCGCGCCCTCGCGAGCGTGCTCGTCCCGGCCCTCACCGGGGCGCTCCGCCACGCCCAGGGGCTCTCCCTCGCCCTGGAGGCCCGCGGCTACGACCCGACACGCCCCCGCACCGTTTGGAGGCGGCCCAAGGTCCGTGGAGCCGACGTGGCCTTGGCGATCGCCTGCGCCGTCTACCTCGCCGTACTGCTGGCGGCAGGGCGAATCGGTTAGACGCCCCGGCATCCGTGGACTACACTGGGATGGTTTTGACCTTCAAAACCGACTGGAAAAATCCTCGCCCGTGGTACGACGTGCACGCAGATCGAACGGAGCCGCAATGTCGCAGACCATCCGAGAGGGACGCCCCGACGCCGCCGCCCGCGGGGTAGCTCCCGCCC
>NZ_CAJMXC010000064.1:0-10969 GCF_905219715.1 Olsenella sp. CU969 | reverse complement strand
GCGGACATGGCTCAGTTGGTAGAGCATCACCTTGCCAAGGTGAGGGTCGCGGGTTCGAATCCCGTTGTCCGCTCCAGTGTTTATCAGGGCCGGTTTCGATCGGCCTTTTTATTCTCTGGCGACGTGGCCAAGTGGTAAGGCAGAGGCCTGCAAAGCCTTTACCCCCAGTTCGAATCTGGGCGTCGCCTCCAGACAGACCGGCCGGCCCCGCGGGGCCGGCCTTTTTCTTGCCGCACACCCTCCACGACTGATGTGGCAGATATGCCCGGAGCCTGATTTGCCGACTTTCTGCCTTGCGCCGCCCGCCGAGGCTGCTATAGTAGTCGAGTCTTCACGCGGACNTGGCTCAGTTGGTAGAGCATCACCTTGNCAAGGTGAGGGTCGCGGGTTCGAATCCCGTTGTCCGCTCCAGAATCTCCAGGCCGCCTCCGGGCGGCTTTTTCTTTGTCAGCGCTTCCCCTCCCACGGCGCCGCGCCATGGAAAAGGCCCCCGCAGGGCCCTTCAGGCGCTCATGATCATGCGCAGCCCCTCCTCCAGGGGATTGAGCGGGCGGCCGAAGAGCTTCACCAGCCGCACCACGGTCCCGTNACCGAAGGGCTTGGCGTGGATCTCCACGCTGTCGCAGAGCAGGCGCATGATCTTGATGCCGCGACCGTGCTCGAGGGTTACGACCGGCTCCTCGTCATCGCCGATCTCGAAGCCAGGCCCGTTGTCCACGGCCTCCATGACGAGGCGGTCGGGGTAGACGGCCACCGTGAGGAAACCCGTGCCCTGCGGGGTGTGCAGCACGCAGTTGCCCATGGCCTCGCCGGCGGCGAGCGTCATGTCGAAGACCTCCGACTCCTCGAGAGGCAGGCCCTCGAGGAGCTCCCGCAGGCAGTCGCGGGCCATCTCGAGGTTCTCGGGCATGATGCGGAGCGTGAGCCTCCGGAGCGGCGAGGCGCCCGGCGGAAGGGGCGGTACGGGTNCCAGGGGGCGGCGTCTGGCGGAACAGGGCACGAAGGGGAGCAGGCACCCCACGCCGAGGGCGTGCATAACGCGCTCGGAGACGTTCACGAGCGTNAGCGACCCCCCGCGGGAACGGGCGGCGCGGACGACCGTGAGGATGGACGCCAGGCCTGTGGAGTCGACGTAGTCGGCCTTCTCCATGTCGAGGACGATGCGCTTGCAGCCGCCGTCCACGAGCTCGAGCAGATGGCCCTTGAGGGCGGGGGCGGTGACGACGTCGAGGTTGCCCTGGACGGGGACGAGCATGCAGTCGGAGATGATGAGCATGTGACCTCCTGTCTGGGCTCTGTCCCCTGGCGTTTTGTCGCCCAAGACTATTCCCCGTTGGGGGAGGCGGCACGCACTGTCAACCCGTCTCCCTTATTCATATTTCCTCACGGTATCTGATACCCACCTGCGAGCGACCTCAACAGGTCGACTCCGCCGAACAGTTAGCGCGTGCCACAGGATGAGGAAATAGGAGAAGCACACCCTGGGTCGCAATAACGCATTGATTGGCGGCTTCACCGCCGTGCACCCGCAGGCCGACCGCCCGGAGAAGCTCAGCGGGGNCATCGGGGCACCGGCTGCCCGGCGACGTCACCCGACGGAGTATCCCCAGCGCCGGTACTGTGTCCGCCCACCGCGGCGGCACCGAGGGCGGCGTCGTCGGCCTCGCCGAGGCGCCGCTCCAGCGCTGTGTCAGGCTCGATATGAACGATTACTTCACCGACCTCACCGAAGCGGTCGCGGAGCCGCGCCCCCACAGCCTCCCCCACCCCGTGGCCGTCCAGCACAGTCATAAGGGGGTCAACCAGAACATGGAGGTCGACGAAGACCTCCCCCTCGGTTCCCCGTGTGCGGATGTTGTGAACCGAGCGGACGCCGGGCACCTCGGAGGCGCACGAGCGCACCTCCCCCTCGTCGAGACGGGCGGCGTCGGAGAGGGTCGTGCTCGCGGAACGGAAGACCTCCACGGCCGAGACGGCGATGGCGGCGCCCACGACGAGGGACACGACCGCGTCAGCCACGGGGAAGCCCATCTGGACCACGACGAGGCCGACGATGACCGAGACCGAGACGAGGGCG
The DNA here is from genome assembly GCF_905219715.1 of Olsenella sp. CU969. NCBI lineage: Bacteria > Bacillati > Actinomycetota > Coriobacteriia > Coriobacteriales > Atopobiaceae > Olsenella > Olsenella sp. CU969. The sequence goes on along the minus strand of NZ_CAJMXC010000064.1, from coordinate 8,892 downwards.
TCGGAACGGGTGTGCAGCGCGTCGGCCACGAGCACCTCGCTCTTGAGGCGGCGGCCGCTCAGCCGCTCGCCGCGGCTCACGGCGAGGTTCACGGCGAGGGTGCCCACCATGACGGCATAGCTGCCCACGTTCACCGTGACGGCGTCCCGGCGCCCCATGAGGGCGCCGACGCCGTCGGCGCAGAGGTTGAAGGCCGCCACGACGAGCATGACCCCGATGGCCACGGAGGCGTAGGTCTCGAACTTCGCATGGCCGTAGGGGTGCCCGCGGTCGGGCGGCTGCGCCGCCAGCGACGCGCCCACGATGCCCACCACGTTGGAGAGGGCGTCGAAGGCGCTCGCGACGCCGTCGCTGCGCATGGAGAGCGAGCCGGTAGCCNGGCCGTAGAGGAACTTCGCGGCGGCCACGACGAGGTTGAGGGCCATGACCACCCAGAGCACCCTCACGATGTCGCGGAGGCGATTGCCGCGGGTGTCGGCGGCGGTCACGAGGGGGCCCCGGCGGTGCTGTCGGCGTCCAGGCCGTCGAAGCGCACGGCCATCATGGCGACGTCGTCGTCGAGGCGGTTCTCGGTGAACTCGTAGAGGGTCGCCATGATCTNGTCGGNGATGTCGTGGCCGTCGAGGTCGATGTTGCNCACCACGGCGTCGCGGAGANCCACCTCNCCAAAGAACGTGCNGTCGGCGCCCCGNGNCTCTGTGGCTCCGTCGGTGTAGAGCAGGAGCTCGTCGCCAGGCCGCAGGCGCACGTGGCCGTCGCGGTAGACCATCTCACGGAAGGCCCCCACGACCCCCGACTGTACGCTGAGGAGCNCGGTCTGCTGCTCCGCGGGGTGCAGCAGCAGCGCGGGCGGGTGGCCGGCGCAGCAGTAGGTGAGCGTGCCCTCCGCGACGTCGATGACGCCCACGAACACGGTAGCGAACGTCTCGAGCCGGGAGAAGCCCAGAAAGAAGTCGTTGAGCGANCGCACCATGTGGGAGGGTGCCAGACCCTCCCATGAGTAGGCGCCGAGGGCCGTGCGGACGGCCGCCGACACCGACGCCGACTGCACGCCCTTGCCCGCCACGTCGCCCAGGATGACGCAGGCACGGGTGCCGGGCAGGCGGATGAGGTCGTAGAAGTCGCCGCCCACATCGGCCGTCTCGGTGGCCGAGTTGTAGATGGCCTGCGCCGTGAGCCCCTCCACGTGCTGGAGGTGGTTGCCCAGGCCCGACTGCAGCGTGTGGCTGATGAGGGCGTCCTGGGCCCGCTGGGTCTGGCGGCGCTCGAGGCGGTGGACGTCCTGCACGAAGCGCTTGAAGTAGGTGTACGAGAGCGACGGGAGGGCCGTGCCGCCGTCTTTGGTCACGAGGAAGCCCCGGGACTCGCCCACGAGACGATCCATGATCACGAGGACGCCGTCGTTGGCGATGCACTTCNCGGACANCCAGNCCNGTAGTCTGGCGAGCTTGGAGAACGGCCAGATGTGGACGTCCTCGTAATGCCACTCGTCGTCTCGGAGCATGTCCACGTCGAANGGGAAGTCGACGAGCTCGCCGGCGGGCGTCTTGATGAACAGGGTGTCCTGGTGGAGGTTCTTGAAGATGGGCATGAAGGAGCAGCCCACAGCGGCCGCCATGGCCTCGAAGGCGTCGTAGTAGTCGAGGAGCGTGGCCTTCTCCCCCAACCCCTCCAGGTGCAGGAGGCGCTCGCTGGCGGCGTTGGACACGCGCTCGTTGGAGTGCGCCCTCGCCGAGAGCGTGGCGGTCATGAGCTCGTTGGCGTGGTGAAGCGCGAGGATGTCGAGGACCTTGGCGTCGTGGCCGTGGAGGGCATGCGGGGCGTTCCACCCCACGAGGGCCACAGCGACGACCGTGGCGTCGTAGACGATGGGCACCGAGAAGAACGAGACGAGCGGCAGCGACTCGAGCTCCGGGGCCCCATGCACCTCCTTGGTGGCCTTCTCGGAGAGGACGACCTCGCCGTCGAGCCCGCGGTGGCGGTCGAAGGCCNGGGTGTGCCGGACCTCCCCCGCGAGCGACGCGAGNCGGTCCTGGGACGTGATGTAGGAGGGCATCTCCCTGCCGTCCACGTCGCCCGTGAAGCTCTTGAGGGCGTAGCCGCCCGATCCGGCCAGGTAGAGCGCGCCGGCGTCCGCGTCAACGGCGTCGCGGAGCTCNGAGACCAGCATGTCCCGGACGCCGCTGGCGTCGCCCGACACCACGGCGCCGCCGAGCTCGCTCNTGAGCGCCACCACGTCGGCGGGCCCCTCACGGCCGATGGAGGCCACGCGCACNTCGGCGTCGGCCACGGCGGCGACCTCGTCCGAGGAGAGCGCCGCACCGTCCACCGAGACGTCAGACGTCGGCCGCGGGCCGTCGGGCTCCGGGGCGCTGGCCACCGACGTGGGCCGTGCCACGAGGAGGAACGACCCGTCGTCCCCCATCGCGCGGGCACGCACCACCACGCGTACCTTGGTGCCCTCCGTGGGGCGTCGGCAGAGGAGCGTCGCCTTGGAGCCGTCCAGGGGGAACGGGAGGCGGTCATGGGGGTTGGGGATGCCCGACAGCGGCAGGAACAGGGCGTTGACGTCGATGCCGAGAAGCTGCTGGCGCGTGAGCCCCGAGAGCGACGCGAGGTTCTCGTTGGCGATGATGACGCGCCCGGAGGCGTCGTAGCCCGCCACGGCGTCGTCGACCATGGCGAGGATGTCGAAGACGGCGTTGAGNCCGCAGAAGGCCTTGATGCGGCCCCCCGTGTCGGTGGCCGTGATGTTGCTGCCTAGGATCATGGCTCCCCCGCCCTTCCGACGCACCAGGGTGCCTCCGGGCACCTTCCTGCCGACCCGGCGGGAAGGTGCGGTCCCCCAACCAACGCGGTCGGTATCGAGGATACTCGCACCGCCGCACGATCGTTCCCAATCTCTGAAAAAGATTGGCGCGACAAGAAAAAAGCCCGTGTCCCTTGGGACACGGGCCTCGTTCTCGATGGTGTCGGAGGCGGGACTTGAACCCGCACGACCTTTTAGTCAGTCACTAGCACCTCAAGCTAGCGCGTCTGCCAATTCCGCCACTCCGACATCGGTGGTGCGAAGAAGATACTAGCACAGGCCTCCGGCGGCGCAACCGAGAATCTCGACCAATCTCGTCAGGCCGCCACGGAGGGCTCCCCTCCCCTACAGGAGGCCCGTCCCACACGACGGCCCGGTGGGCGCCGTCACAGCAGGAGATGTAGCAGCGGCCGCACCCCATGCAGGCGTCCTGGTCCACCTCCGGGTACACGCGGCAGTCGCGGTCGAGGTCCTCGACGGAAAGGGTGTTCGGCACCGCGAGACCCACGAGGTCGGCGAGGGAGTCGACGCCCTGGGACCCCATGTAGCGGGCGAGGCCGTCCTTCATGTCCTCCGCGCCACGCGGTAGCCGTACTGCATGACGGACGTGGTCACCTGCAGCGTGGTGGCGCCCATGAGGATNAACTCGCAGGCGTCGCGCCAGGTCTCGTTGCCGCCGATCCCGGAGACGGGGAGGTCCGCGAGCTCGGGGGCGGAGCGCATCTGCTGGAGGAACCGCAGGGCGACGGGCTTCACGGCCTTGCCGGAGAAGCCGGAGACGGCGCTCTTGCCGTTGACGACGGGCCGAGATCCACGTTGGCCACGGACTTCANGGTGTCGACAGCCACGATGCCGTCCGCCCCGCCCTCGAGGGAGGCCTTGGCCACCGCGCGCATGTCGGTGATGTTGGCGTCGTCTTGGCGAGCACCGGCAGCGACGTCCCGCGCTTGACGGCGGCGGCGTAGCGGCGGCAGNGGTCCGGGTTCACCCCCACGTCGGAGCCCATGGCGTGGCTCGTCATCTGGGGGCTGGAGAGGTTCATCTCCACCATGTCGGCGCCGGCGGCCTCCGCGGTGCGGGCGAGCTCCTCCCACTCGCCCTCGTCCTGGCCCATGAGCGAGGCGATGAGGACGCCGTCGGNTACTCGGCCTTGAGGCACCGTATGGCCGCAAGGTCGCTCTCGAGCGGGTGTTCGGCGATCTGCCCCATGTTCTTGAAGCCCACGAACGGCGTGCACTCCTTGGTGAGCTCGTCGAAGCGTGGGGGCACCTCGTTGACCTTGAAGTCGTCGGTGTGCAGGGTCTTGTAGACCACGCCGCCCCAGCCGGTCTCGTAAGCCTTGGCGCACATCCCGTAGCAGTTGCCGACGGGGGACGAGGAGAGGCAGAACGGGTTCTGGAAGTGGACGCCGAGGAANTCGANGGAGAGGTCGCGACTCGCCATAGTCACTCGTCCCCTTTCACCGACTCGCCTCCTCCACAGCGGTCGAAGGCGTGTAGGCGCGGCGCCACCCCGTCTCGTAGGGACAGTCCATGGGTCTCCTTCCGCTGGGTCGACGCGGCAATGCGGCCTTACGGCTTTNNAGGTCGATGCCCCGAAAGGCGATAAGACACCGTGCAGCCCCCGTGAGAGGGGCCGCACGGTCGGCAAATGATTTTGAGATGTATCTAAGGGAGTTTCCCGGCCCTAGAGGTGCAGCTCCTGGCAGCCCATGGAGTGCTGGGCGAACACCGGGTCATCCTCCCAGAGCACCGTGCGACCGGCCTCGAGGCTCCGGGACACGTCGATGATGCGCTGGTTCTGCGAGCCGCGGAACCTCAGGGTGATGTCCTTGAGCTCGTGGACGAACGGCCCGTCCACGAGCACGTCCACGGACCGCAGGAGCCNTTCGGNGACCTCGGTGTGGCGGGGCGAGGAGGGGTCGAGGAGCTCGTCGAGGACGTCGCCCGTGTACACCCACACGTCCTTGCCCGGGCACTCGGCGCGGACCCGCTCTAGGAAGGGAGCGAGCGCCCGCTGGTTGGACGGCTCCATGGGCTCGCCCCCGAGCACGGACAGGCCCGCTATATAAGAGGGGGCGAGGGAGTCGAGGACCTCCTGTTGCAGCGCCTCGTCGAAGGCGTCGCCATAGGAGAAGTCCCAGGCCACCTCGTTGAAGCAGCCGGGGCAGCGGTGGGTGCAGCCGGAGACGAACAGGCTCGTCCGCACACCGGTGCCGTTGGCGATGTCGCAGTACTTGACGTTGGCGCAGTTCATGGGACCTCGATGGAAGGGCGGGCCGCCCCGNGGGGCGGCCCGGTCGGCGGTGACGGGTATGGGGCCGGACCTAGAGGTGCAGGACGCGGTCGCGGATCTCCTCGGTGCGGCCCTGGTTCCAGAACTGCGTGCCGANGTAGCCGCAGGTGCGCCGGGCGACGTTGAGGGTGGTCTGGTCGCGGTTGCCGCAATGCGGGCATTCCCACACGAGCTTGCCGTCGTCCTCCACGATCCTGATCTCTCCGTCGAAGCCGCAGGCCTGGCAGTAGTCGCTCTTGGTGTTGAGCTCGGCGTACATGATGTTGTCGTATATGAAGCGCAGCACGCTCATGACCGCCTCGAGGTTGTCCTGCATGTCGGGGACCTCGACGTAGGAGATGGCGCCGCCCGGGGAGAGGCGCTGGAACTCGCTCTCGAAGCGCAGCTTGGTGAAGGCGTCGATCTGCTCGGCCACGTGCACGTGGTAACTGTTGGTGATGTAGCCGTGGTCGGTGACGCCGGGGACGACGCCGAAGCGGCGCTGGAGGCACTTGGCGAACTTGTAGGTGGTGGACTCCAGGGGCGTGCCGTAGAGGGAGAAGTCGATGTCCGTGGCGGCCTTCCACTCGGCGCACTTGTCGTTCATGTGCTGCATGACGGCCAAGGCGAACGGCGTGGCCTCGGCGTCGGTGTGGCTGTGGCCGGTCATGTAGCGCACGCACTCGTAGAGGCCGGCGTAGCCGAGGCTGATGGTGGAGTAGCCGCCGAAGAGCAGCGGGTCGATGACCNCGCCCTTGGGCAGGCGGGCCAGGGCGCCGTACTGCCAGAGGATAGGCGCGGCATCCGATAGCGTGCCCCTGAGGCGGTTGTGGCGGCACATGAGGGCGCGGTAGCAGAGCTCCANGCGNTCGTCGAAGATGCGCCAGAACTCGTCCATGTCGCCGCCGCTGGAGAGGGCGACGTCCGGGAGGTTGATGGTGACCACGCCCTGGTTGAAGCGGCCGTAGTACTTGGGCTTGCCCGGCTCGTAGTCGCCGNCATTGGCCACGTTGCCGTAGCCGTTGCCGGAGCGGTCGGGCGTGAGGAAGGACCGGCAGCCCATGCAGGTGTAGACGTCGCCCTCACCCTCGACCTCACCGGCCGAGAGCTTGAGCTTGCGCATCATCTTCTCGGAGATGTAGTCGGGCACCATGCGCTTGGCGGTGCACTTGGCCGCAAGCTGGGTGAGGTAGTAGTACTTCTGGCCGGGCTCGAGGNTGTCCTCCTCCAGCACGTNGATGAGCTTGGGGAAGGCGGGGGTGACCCAGACGCCGGCCTCGTTCTTGACACCCTCGTAGCGCTGGCGGAGGGTCTCCTCGATGATGAGGGCGAGGTCGTGCTTCTCCTGGGCGTCGCGGGCCTCGTTGAGGTACATGAAGACCGTGACGAAGGGTGCCTGGCCGTTGGTGGTCATGAGGGTGACCACCTGATACTGGATGGTCTGGACACCGCGGCGGATCTCGTCGAGGAGGCGCTCCTCGACGATGCGGCCCACCTGCCCTTCCTCGGGCTCGATGCCGAGCTCCTCGAGCTCGCGCACGAAGTCGCGGCGGATGCGGCGGCGCGAGACGTCCACGAAGGGCGCCAGGTGCGTGAGGGAGAGGGACTGGCCGCCGTACTGGCTGGAGGCCACCTGGGCGATGATCTGGGTGGCGATGTTGCAGGCCGTGGAGAAGGAGTGCGGCTTCTCGATGAGGGTGCCGCTGATCACGGTGCCGTNCTGCAGCATGTCCTCGAGGTTGACGAGGTCGCAGTTGTGCATGTGCTGCGCGTAGTAGTCGGCGTCGTGGAAGTGGATGATGCCCTCGGCGTGGGCCTCCACCACCTCGCGCGGCAGCAGAANGCGGTTGGCGAGGTCCTTGGACACCTCGCCGGCCATGTAGTCGCGCTGCACGGAGTTGACCGTGGGGTTCTTGTTGGAGTTNTCCTGCTTGACGTCCTCGTTGTTGCACTCGATGAGCGAGAGGATGCGCTCGTCGGTGGTGTTGGAGGTGCGTTTGAGGCTCTGGACGTAACGGTAGGTGATGTAGTTGCGGGCCACCGAGAAGGCGCCCTTGGCCATGATCTGGTCCTCCACCATGTCCTGGACCTCTTCCACCGTCACGGTGTGGCCGCAGGCCTCGCACTCGGCCTCGACGGCGGTGGCGGCGTCGTCGATCTGCGCCTCGGTGAGCCGCACGGGTTCGGGGACGGTCACGTTGGCCCCCCGGATGGCGTTGACGATCTTTGCGACGTCGAAGGTCGCCNCGGACCCGTTGCGCTTGATGATCTTCATTGGGACTCNCCTTGGGCCGTGCGGTTTGACGGTGAACCACATCATCTTGTGGTTGAAATCGANGTGTCTCCGCGGCCTGCCGACCGCGGAGACACCTATGATACGGAGGCTCCGTCACGAGGAACAGACTTGACATCGGTCGTGTGTAGTGGTGTGCAAAAGTCCCCTGAACAACAATCCCTNGAAGTAGGACTACCATAAAACACAATATGTGGTGTATGACAACCATGGGACCATTGGAAGGACAATCAGGGGCTTCCTGGGGCACACGTTTGGCCGAGAGCGAAACACCCAGCTCCAGGGCCCTCCCCACGCCCCGCGGGCCAAAGCCGGGAACCCCGGGTAAGACACAAGATGTTGTGTCTCGCGGTGGGCGGCGGTCCCGCCGTGGCCGGACGGGCGCCCCCGCCAGGGCCGGCACCGGGTAGTATAAGGGGGTTGCAGACGCGCCCCGCCACCGGGGCACAACCAAAGGAGGAACCATGGCAAACGAGGAGAGCTTCGCCGAGGCGCAGAGGCGGTCCGACGCCATGTGGAAATCCCTTGGAGAGGACGGTGGCGCCCACACCCTCCTCTCGGGCGACCGCCCCACGGGCCGCCTGCACCTGGGCCACTACTTCGGCACCGTGCGCGNGCGCGTTCGGCTCCAGGAGATGGGCGTCAACACCAACATCCTCATCGCCGACTACCAGGTGATCACGGACCGCGACACCACGGCCCATATCACCGAGTACGCCTACGACATGGTCCTCGACTACCTCGCCGTGGGCATCGACCCCGAGCGGGCCACGATCTTCTGCCACTCGGCCGTGCCGGCGCTCAACCAGCTCATGCTGCCGTTCCTCTCCCTCGTGAGCGAGAGCGAGCTCCTGCGCAACCCCACGGTCAAGGCCGAGCAGGAGGCCTCGGGCCACGCCCTCACCGGCCTGCTCCTCACCTACCCCGTGCACCAGGCCTGCGACATCCTGTTCTGCAAGGCCGACTGCGTCCCCGTGGGCAAGGACCAGCTCCCCCACATCGAGCTCACCCGCAACATCGCCCGGCNCTTCAACGAGCGCTANGGCAAGGTGTTCCCCATGCCCGTGGGCCTGCTGTCCGACACCCCGCTCCTCCCGGGCCTCGACGGCCGCAAGATGTCCAAGAGCTACGGCAACTCCATCGCCATCTCCATGACCGCCGAGGAGACCGCCAAGCTCATCCGCAAGTCCAAGACCGACTCGNAGCGCACCGNCANCTTCGACCCGGAGAACCGCCCCGGCGTCTCGGCCCTCATCACCACGGCCTCCGTCATGACCGGCCGTGACCCGGAGGAGATCGCCGACTCCATCGGCGACGCCGGCGCCGGCGCCCTCAAACGCTACGTCACCGAGGTCGTGGACGACTACATGGCCCCCATCCGCGAACGCCGCGCCGCCTTCGCCGCCCAGCCCGTCCTCGTGCGCGAGATCCTCCACGAGGGCAACCGCCGCGCCAACGAGGTCGCCGACGAGACCCTCGCCCAGGTGCGCGAGGCGATGGGCATGGTCTACTAGAC
>NZ_CAJMXC010000063.1:0-10971 GCF_905219715.1 Olsenella sp. CU969 | reverse complement strand
GCCGCCGGCCCCGCGAGGGCGACCTCGCCCCGGGCGCCGTCGGCGCCGCGGACCCGCCCGGAGGCCAGGACGCGCCCCACGGCGAGCCCGAACCCCGCGGGGACCCACGGGGCCGAGAGGGCCGCCCGCACCGGGCGGGACCCTCCCACCACAGCGAGGAGGCGCCCCACGCGGGCCCGGGGGCCCACGCCCCGCCTGCCGGGGATCGCGCAGGCCGCGGCCGCGAACGCCGCGGCAGCCGTCAACCCAAGCTCGAGCGCCATGCCGCCACCTCCCCCTCGTCCAGGAGGCCGCCCGCGAGGCCCTCGGCCACGAAGGCCGGCTCGCGCACCAGCTCCCACTGGTCGGACACCTCGTCGTAGGCCACCAGGGGCTCCAGGGCCACGGTGCCGCCCGGCGCGCGCCCCACGGCGCTCGCCGAGGTGACCCGCCGCGCACCGCCCGCCAGGCGCTTGCCCATGACCACGATGTCGAGCGCGCTCGCCACCTGCTCCTCGATGAGGGAGGCCGGCACGTCCATGCCGAGGCGGGCCATGAGCACGAGCCTCACCACGGCCTCGTGCTCGCTGCCGGCGTGCAGGGTGGTGAGCGACCCGTCGTGGCCGGTGTTCATCGCCTGGAGCATGTCGACGGCCTCGCCCCCACGGACCTCCCCCACGACGATGCGGTCGGGCCTCATGCGCAGGGCGTTGGTCACGAGGTCGCGGATGGTCACCGCCCCCGTGCCCTCGATGGACGCGCCGCGCGCCTCCAGGCGCACCACGTGCAGGCTGGGGTCGAAGGCGAGCTCCGCGGAGTCCTCGATGGTGACGATCCGCTCGCCGGCCGGGATCTCCAGCGACAGGGCGTTCAGGAGCGTGGTCTTGCCCGACCCCGTGCCGCCCACCACGGCCACGTCCTGCCGGAGGCGCACGGCCCACGAGAGCAGCGTGGCGTACCAGGCCGGCACCGACCCCAGCTCCACGAGCCGGTCCAGGGACCCGATGCGCCCCGTGAAGCGCCGGATGGTCNCGGCCGGGCCGTCCACCGCCACGGGCGCGATCACGGCGTTCACGCGGTCGCCGTTGGCGAGGCGGGCGTTCACGATGGGGCACGACTCGTCGAGGCGGCGCCCGAGCGGGGCGAGGATGCGGTCGACCACGAGCATGATCNNGTCNGGCGACTCNAACACGNNGGGCGCCTCGACGATGCGGCCGTCTCGCTCGAAGTAGAGCGACTGCGTGCCGTTGACCATGATCTCGGTGACCGACGGGTCGTCCATGAGCGGCTGNAGGAGCCCTAGCCCGAGAATCTGGTCGAGCACCTCGCGCCGCACCCGCCCCCGGGCCTCGGGCGAGAGGCTCCCGTAGCCCTCGCCGTTGAGCAGCGCGTCGCACGCCACGGAGAGCTCCTCCCGGGCGCGCGCCGGCTCCTCCTCGCGCACGAGCCGGGCCACGTCGGCGAGGCCAAGGCGGTCGACAAGGTCGCGACGCAGGGACTCGCGGACCGGGCCCTCGGGGTCCCCCGCGGGCGCGCCCCCTCCCTGGGAGCGCACCCGCCCCAGGAGGCCCATCAGCCGGCCGCCTTGGCGAAGCTGAACACCGAGCGGCGGCGCACCACCTTGGCGTCGCGGGCCTTGCGCGCGCCCTCGCAGTCGGGCAGGCACCCGAGGTCGGCGAGGAGCTTGGCCGCCACCGACGCGCAGGACGTGGAGAAGTCGTTGTCCAGCCCCGCGAGGTCGGGCGCGTGGCCGGCGCTCAGGAGCTCGGCGACGTCGAGCGACCCCTCGAGCGTCCTGAACGAGCGCGCGCCCTCGAGCCCCATGGACGCCCGGGTCATGAACTCCTCGTCGCGGCGGCGCGGGTCGCAGCGGTTCATGAGCCGCACCAGGNGCGTCCGGGCCACCCCGAGGCGCACGGCCAGGGCCGCGGCCCGGGCGAGCGACCCGATGGCGCCCGCGCGCTCGTCGCCCACGATCACGAGGCGGTCCGCCCCCTGGGCCGCGGCGGCCACCTCGTCGCCCCAGGCCGACGACGTGTCGACGACCACGAGGTCGAACCTGTCGCGCAGGGCCCCGAGGAGCTCCGCGGCGCGGGGCGCCACGGCCTCGGCGTACTCTGGCCGCTCGCACGGGCCGAACAGCACGAGGTTCTCGGCCACGCGCACCCCGCAGCGGTCGAGCGCGGCCCCCGTCGCACCGTCGGAGACCGGCGTGAGGTCGGCGGGACCCGGCAGCCCGAAGTAGCCGAACAGGTTGCCGAAGGTGAGGTCGAGGTCCACGAGGGCCACCTTGAGGCCCCAGCGGGCACAGGCGAGGGCCATGAGGGCCGCGACGGAGCTCTTGCCCACGCCGCCCCTCCCGCTCGCCACGCAGACGAGGCGCCCGTGGCCGGCCGGGAGCGATCGGACGCGCCCGCGGGCGTCGCCGTCCTCCCCGGGTGTGTCCGCCGCCACGCAGTCCGGCTCGTCGAGCCCGTCGGCCGCAGGGGGCNCTGCCGGCCCCTCCGGCCGCGACTCTGGGAGACCCCCTCCCACAGCTGCCTCCCGAGGGGCCGGCTCCACCCCCTCACGCGGGTCGAGCACCTCGGTCACCCCGGCCTTGGCCGCACGGCTCACGAGCGACCCGGACGCCCCGCGGACGGCCAGCACCACCCGGGGAGCCCGGCCGTCGGCGGCCACGGCGGCCGCCACGTTCACCGGGTCCACCGGCAGTCCCGCCCCCACGGCCACGCAGGGCGCCGGGTCGAGGCCCGACGCCAACGAGCGCGCGAGCACGGGGTCGCCCGACCTTATCGTCTGGCACCCCGGTACGAGCCGCCCCACCAGGGCGCACACCTCGGCGCGCTCCCCCTCGCCGGCACACACCAGCCACGTCGCACCCATGGCGACCCCCTTCCTCAAGCGCCCTCGGGCGCGTCCATGTCCCCATCGCCGGCGCCGCCGGCATCCTCGGGCCCCACGGCCCGGGGCGCCGCGCTCGCCGAGAGGTCCCCCACGTCGTCGGCGGGGCGCACGAGGCGGAGGGTCCCGTCCGCGCTCGCCGTGACCACTGGGGCCACGTCGTCGGCCGGCACCGCGAGCGTGAGCGACCCTCCCTGGCCGCCGCGCTGCCCCGAGGCAGCCAGGACGGACACGTCCCGGGCCAGGAGGCGGGTCGTCCCGTCGGAGCACCGGAAGGCCGCCAGGACCGTCCCGGCGCCCACCTCCGCCGGCACCCCCGTGCGATCGCCCACGGGCACGGTGACCGCCACCTTGCCCGACGGCACGGCCACGGACTCGCCGCCCCGGGAGNGGTGCACGTCGCACACCGGCATGCCGCGGGAGAGCGGCGAGGCGACCGGGACCCCNGAGACGTCGTCGAGCGACGTGAGCGCGCCCTCGGGGACGAGGTCGACGAGCCATTCCTCGAGGGCGCAGTTAGCGGCACCGAGCTCGTCACCCGCAGACACCGCTTCCGTGGCGACGACCACCTGCGCGACCTCCCCGNCGTAGCGCTCCAGCGCCTCGTTGCGCCGGGACTCCGCCTGGTCGCGCACCTGCTCGCCGTAGGCCAGGGCGGAGAGAAGCGCGAGCACGGCGAACGCGCTCGCTNCGACAATTCGAAATCGCTTGNACATACCCGCCTCCTCCACTGGTCCCGGTCGACCCCAATCATGGGCCACCGGCTCGAGGAAATCGGCATGTACCTGCAAATCCGTTTGCCCTGGTTCTGACATCCGCCTGACCGGGACCCGACGCCCTCCGTCAGACGCGCTGCACGAAAGCGCCGACACGGCCACGCGGCAACGCAACCGGTTGCCTAAGATCCACAACCCGTCCCCATACATGAACAGGCCCGGGGGCGACCCCCGGGCCTGTNCGGGNCGAGCTTTGTGGGAGAGGGGCCCGACCGGGACGCCCCGCTCAGAGGCGCACGTCGGGGTCGAGGGTCCCGGCGCTCTCGCGCATCTCGGCGGCCAGGGACCGCCAGGCGTCCAACGCCTCCGCCGTGAAGNCGCCCCGGGAGNCGGCCNCCACCACGGCGCACCCGGGCTCGGACCCGTGGGTGCAGTCCNNGAACNTGCAGCTGCCGGCCTCGACCGCCACCTCGGGGAACACCTTGGCGAGGCCCCGCTCGTGGCCTACGAGGGGCAGGCTCCTGAGGCCGGGGCAGTCGATGATGACGCCGGCGCCGGGCAGCCTGACCATGCGCCGCGTGACCGTGGTGTGCCTGCCGGCGCCGTCGCGCTCCCTCACGGCGCCGGTCTCGAGGGCCTCGTGGCCGAGCAGCGCGTTGAGCAGGGTGGACTTCCCCACCCCGGACTCGCCGAGCACCATGCCCGTGCGCCCCTCGGGCACGAGCGCGCGGACCGCGCCCACGCCCCAGGAGCCGCCGGCCCCCTCCACCGCGGCGCGGAGGGCCTCGAGGCCCGCGTCCTGCTCGGGCTCCCCGCCGTCCTCGAGGAGGCTCGCGCACACCACCACGGGGGTGCCGGGGCCGAACATGGCCCTCAGGGCCGCCACGTCCGCCGCGAGCGTCTCGGGCGACGGCGCACAGTCGGCCTTGGTGAGCACGACGGCCCAGGCGGCACCGCAGTCGGCCGTCACCGTGGCGGCGCGGGCGGCGCGGTCGAGGGAGATGCCGCGTCGCCCCTCGGCCTGGGCGCAGAGCACCACGTCCACGTTGGCGGCCAGCACCTGGCGCTCGCCCCGGGATCCGCCGCGCCACCGCGCGACCTCGCTCTTGCGGGGCAGGACCTCCTCGATCACGGCCATGTCGTGGCCCGCGGGGCGGCGCAGCGCCACCCAGTCNCCCACGGCCGGCTTGAGCGCGTCCGCCTCCTTGGCGNTGCGCACGGCGTGCNCGGCGCGCACGGGACCGGACGCCGTGAGGACGGCGGGAAATCCGCGGTCGAGACGGCAGACGCAACCCTCCTCCAGGCCGTCGGGGTCCTCCGAGGCGCCCCTCCACGCGGCGAAGGCCTCATCCTGCAGGGGCGTAGGCGCGAGGTCGCCCCAGCCCGGGACGTCCGCCAACGTGGAGACGTCCGGCAGGACGGTCTCCTGCCCGTTGCCGCGGCGGCCGCCCCGGGCCTGCCGCCTCTTGCTCCGCTTCGCCATGGTCCCCCCTGCCGTCGTCGCCGGTCCGCACCAAGGATATATGCCCGCATCCCCCGTGGGGCACCTCGGGCGCCCGACCGGGGGGATGCGGGGCGGCGCCTGAGAAAGGGGGTGTGCATCCTTCGATGCACACCCCCTTTCGAACTGCTACCGCTGATGCAGGCCACGCGGCCCCAGGAGGCTAGGCCCCTAGGCGGCGTTGTCGCGGACGCGCCAGCAGAGCTTGTAGAGCTCCATAATCGGGATGATCAGGAACGCAAGGCCCATGGCCATGAGGTAGTTGGGGGCGTCGAGCTCGGCGAAGCCGAAGACCTGGGCCACCGGGGGCACCTCGATGACCACGAAGGTCAGCACGAGGGACAGGGCGAAAGAGCCCCAGAGCCAACGGTTGTGGTNGCCCAGCTTGAAGATGGACTGGCGCCGGGAGCGCATGTTGAACGAGTGGAACATCTCCACCATGGACAGCGTGAGGAAAGCCATGGTCATGCCCTCGACGCCGGCCTCGGGCTGGGAGGCGATGAAGCCGAGGTCNACGGTGCCGAACTGGTGGGACACGCCGATGAAGTAGCTGATGAGGGTGAACAGCGAGATCACCACGCCCTGGAAGACCACGTCGACGNCCATGCCGCCGGCGAAGATGTCGTCGGAGGCNTCGCGGGGCTTGCGGCCCATGATGCCCGGCTCGGTCTTCTCCATGCCCAGGGCGAGGGCCGGGAAGCAGTCGGTGATGAGGTTGATCCAGAGCAGGTGCACCGGCTCCAGGATCACGAAGCCGATCATGGTGGCCACGAACACGGCGATGACCTCGGCGATGTTGCTGGAGAGGAGGAACTGGATCGCCTTGCGGATGTTGTCGTAGATGTGGCGGCCCTCCTCCACGGCCGTCACGATGGTGGCGAAGTTGTCGTCGGCGAGCACCATGTCGGCGACGTTCTTGGTGACGTCGGTGCCGGTGATGCCCATGCCCACGCCGATGTCGGCGCGCTTGATGGACGGGGCGTCGTTGACGCCGTCGCCGGTCATGGCCACGATCTTGCCCTGCTTCTTCCAGGCCTCGACGATGCGGACCTTGTGCTCGGGCTGCACGCGGGCGTACACGCCGTAGTCGCCGATCCTCTCGGCGAGCTCCTCGTCGGAGAGCCTGTCCAGCTCGGCGCCGGTGATGGCCTGGGAGCGGTCGGTCACGATGCCGAGCTCCTTGGCGATGGCCACGGCGGTGTCGATGTGGTCGCCGGTGATCATGACCACGCGGATGCCGGCGCCGTGGGCCTCGACGATGGAGGGGCCCACCTCGGGGCGCACCGGGTCGATCATGCCGCAAAGGCCGACGAACGTGAGGTCCTGCTCCAGGTGGTCGGCGTCCTCGGACGCCGGGGCCTCGGGCCAGGAGCGCCTGGCCGCGGCGAGCACGCGCAGGGCGTCGTCGGCCATGGCCTTGTTCTCCTGAAGGATGGCGTCGCGCACGTCGTCGGTGAGGTCGGCCACGCCGTCGGCGGTGACGACCTTGGTGCAGCGCTTGAGCACCTCGTCGGGGGCGCCCTTGGTGTACTGGGTGATCTCGCCCTCGGCAGTGCGCACCACCACGGACATCNTCTTGCGGCCGGAGTCGAACGGTGCCTCGCCCACACGCACGTACTCGGCGTCGAGGTCGGTCTTGGGCAGGCCGTGCTTGGCGGCGTCGGCCACGAGGGCGGCCTCGGTGGGCTCGCCCTTCGCCGACTCCTCGGCGAGCACCCACTGGGCGTCGTTGCAAAGGGCCATGGCGCGCACGAGCTCGTCCTCGTCGGCGCCGGAGTGGCGCACGACGGTCATCTTGTTCTGGGTGAGGGTGCCGGTCTTGTCGGAGCAGATCACCTGGGTGCAGCCCAGGGTCTCCACGGCGGTGAGCTTGCGGATGATGGCCGACTCGCGGCTCATCTTGGTGACGCCGATGGACAGCACGATGGTGACCACCGCCACGAGGCCCTCGGGAATGGCCGCCACGGCGAGCGAGACGGCGACCATGAAGGTGTCGATGACGAGGCGCGGGTCGGCCATGAACTCGGCGCCGTGCTTGATGAAGTCGACGATGAANATGAAGATGCAGANGCCGATGACGCNGNTCGTGAGGATGCGGGAGAGCTCGGCGAGCTTCCGCTGGAGCGGGGTCTGCTCGTCCACCGCCTCGTTGATGGAGTCNGCGATCTTGCCCATCTCGGTGACCATGCCGGTGGCCGCCCCGACGGCGCGGCCGCGGCCGTAGACCACGGTGGAGCCCATATAGACCATGTTCCTGCGGTCGCCCAGGGGCACGTCGTCGCCCTCGGCGAGCAGGGCGTCCACCATCTTGTCCACAGGCAGGGACTCGCCGGTGAGCGCGGACTCCTCCACCTTGAGGCTGGCGCTCTCCACCACGCGGCAGTCGGCCGGCACGGCGTCGCCGGCCTCGAGGACCACCACGTCGCCGGGGACGAGCTCCTCGGAACGCACGTCCACGATCTTCCCGTCGCGCNCCACCTTGGAGGTGCTGGCGGCCATCTGCTGGAGGGCCTCCAAGGCCTCCTCGGCCTTGGACTCCTGGACCACGCCGAGGACGGCGTTGACCACNACGACGAACAGGATGATGACGACGTCCGCGATGTCGGACTCGCNCTGGNCCGCNCCGGCCACNGCGCTGATNACCGCGGCGGNGAGCAACAGGATGATCATGGGGTCGGCGAGCTGGGCCAGGAAGCGCTTCCACAGCGGGTCCTTCTTGGCCTCGTCGAGCTTGTTGGGCCCGTACTGGCCGAGGCGCTTGGCCACCTCGGCGTCGGTGAGGCCGGCCTCCACGTCGGTGGAGAGGCCCTGGGCCACCTCGTCGGCGGTTTGCAGGTACGGTTTCAAATCTCTTCCCTCCTGGTTTTTCGGCCGCGGCCAGATCGGTGCCCGATCATAATTCCCCAGGAGGGGCAAGGGCTCACCAAGGCTGCCATGGCGGCGGCATGACACGACGGGGACGATTCTACCCAGCATCCCCCCTCCGTCGACCCCCGGTGGCCGACTCCACCGGACCCCCGGCAACGGTCCCGGTCCTTTTGTCAGGCAATCAGAAAAAGTCCAGATAGATGATGCAGAAGCGTGGGCAACTTTTCTCATGTTGTGTGGGATTCCCATAAAAGGGAGGGACCGGAGGCACCTAGAATAGCCTGTTGGAATAATCGAGTTCGACCCTGCGAGGGCAAGGCCTAGGAGAGAGAGGCATCCCATGAAGATCCTGTTCTACGACACGTTCGACTACGACAAGTCGTCCTTCGAGAACGCCCTCAAGGACTACCCCGACATCACCATCGACTTCCTCGAAGCCGACCTCAACCCCATGACCGCCACCCTGGCCAACGGCTACGACGCCGTCTGCGGCTTCGTGAACTCCGACATCAAGGCCATGACCCTCGAGATCCTCGCCGGCTTCGGCATCAAGCTCGTCCTCATGCGCTGCGCCGGCTTCGACGCCGTCAACCTCGACGTCGCCCGCGACCTCGGCATGAGCGTCCTGCGCGTCCCGGGCTACAGCCCCGAGGCCATCGCCGAGTTCGCCCTCGGCCTCGCCCTCGCCGCCGACCGCCACATCGTGCGCGGCTACAACCGCGTCCGCGAGAACGACTACTCCCTCTCCGGCCTCCTCGGCACCACCTTCCACGGCAAGACTGCGGGCATCGTGGGCACCGGCAAGATCGGCGCCGCCATGTGCAAGATCGTGGCCGGCCTTGGCATGAGGGTCCTCGGCTACGACCCGTACCCCAACCCCTCCCTCGAAGGCATCGTGGAGTACGTCGAGCTCGACGAGCTGCTCGCCCAGTCCGACCTCATCTCCCTCCACAGCCCGCTCTTCGAGAGCAACTACCACATGATCGACGACGACGCCATCGCCAAGATGAAGGACGGCGTGGTCTTCGTGAACACCGGCCGCGGCGGCCTCGTGGACACCCAGGCCCTCATCCGCGGCATCCGCTCCCACAAGATCGNNGCCGCCGGCATCGACGTCTTCGAGGAGGAGGGGCCCAACGTCTTCAAGAACCGCTCCTCCGCGGTCTTCGAGTCGGTGACCTCCACCCTCTGCGCCTTCCCCAACGNGGTGGTCACCTCCCACCAGGCCTTCTTCACCCGCGGGGCCCTGGACGCCATCGCCCACACCACCCTCGACAACGCCATGGCCTACGTCAACGGCACCGTCGACCAGCNCCCCANGCCCAACGTCGTCTGCTAACCGAGCAGTCACCCTCCTTCCCGGGTAAGACCCGGGAAGGTGTTTTTTCGTAGGCGCTGCGCAGGAAGAGAAGAAAAGCCGGAGCGCCAGGTCTGAACCGGAAGGAATGACATGCAACAGACCAAAAGGACCAAGATCGTCTGCACCATGGGCCCGTCCACCGAGGACGAGAACGTTCTCCGCNAGCTCATCAAGGCCGGCATGAACGTGGCCCGCTTCAACTTCTCCCACGGTTCCCACGAGTACCACAAGGCCGGCATCGAGCGCGTCCGCCGCATCTCCGACGAGCTCGGCGCCAACGTGGCCATCCTCCTCGACACCAAGGGCCCCGAGATCCGCACCGGCCTGCTCGAGGACGGCAAGANGGTCATGCTGGCCACCGGCGACCACGTGGTCGTGACCACCGACGACGACGTGGCCGGCAACGCCGAGCGCTTCTCCCTCGACTACAAGGCCCTGCCCTCCGAGGTCAAGAAGGGCTCCGTCATCCTCATCGACGACGGCCTCATCGGCCTCGAGGTGGACCACGTGGAGGGCAACGACATCTACTGCGTGGTCACCAACGGCGGCGAGCTGGGCGAGCACAAGGGCGTCAACGTCCCCAACGTGAACGTGGGCCTGCCCGCCGTCACCGAGCAGGACAAGGCCGACATCGCCTTCGGCTGCGAGATGGGCATCGACGCCATCGCCGCCTCCTTCATCCGCGACGCCGAGGGCGTGCGCGTCATCCGCCAGCTCTGCGCCGACCATGGCTGCCCCCGCGTCTCGGTCTACCCCAAGATCGAGTGCGCCATGGGCGTCACCAACTTCGACGAGATCCTCGAGGTCTCCTCGGGCATCATGGTGGCCCGCGGCGACCTGGGCGTGGAGATTCCCCCCGAGAAGGTGCCTCACATCCAGAAGGCCATCATCCGCAAGTGCAACGAGGCCTACAAGCCGGCCATCACCGCCACGCANATGCTCGACTCCATGATNCGCAACCCGCGCCCGACNCGCGCCGAGGTCACCGACGTGGCCAACGCCGTGCTCGACGGCACCGACTGCGTCATGCTCTCCGGTGAGACCGCTGCCGGCAAGTACCCGGTGGAGGCCGTGAAGATGATGGCCTCCGTGTGCACCGAGACCGAGCACTTCCTCGAGGAGCGCCACCGCTACNTCGACCGCGGCGGCGTGCGCAACGTCAACGGCGCCATCNGCTTCGCCTCGGTGACCACCGCCGACCGCTGCGGCGCCATCTGCATCATCGCCCCCACCGCCACGGGCCGCACCGCGCGCATCGTCTCCAACTTCCGCCCGAAGCTGCCGGTGTACGCCGTGTCCCCGTCCGAGATCACCATCCGCAAGTGCTCCTTCTACTGGGGCGTGGAGGCCTTCAAGTCCACCACCCAGGGCACGCTGTCGGCCACGATCTACGACGCCCTCAACGTGATGAAGAAGAACGGCCGCGTGGACACCGGCGACCTCGCCGTGGTCACCGCCGGCGACCCGCAGACCTCGCCGAGCCAGGGCGACTACATCACCAGCACCAACATGATGATGGTGGCCCAGGTCTCCTAAGCCTCCTAAGGCAGGCAGACACCCCGCACCGCCGAGGCGCCGCCCCCATCCCGGGGGCGGCGCCTTCTTTGTGCGGCAGGGCGGGGCCGGGAGGGTCTTCCGGCCGCAGG
>NZ_CAJMXC010000062.1:0-11346 GCF_905219715.1 Olsenella sp. CU969 | reverse complement strand
CTCCCGCCCGCCCCTTTCCGCCTGAAAGCGATTGAGGGCGCCCTCAATCGCTTTCAGGCGCAGAGAGGGGTCACGCTGGGACCGCAGGTGGGGAGAGGCCCGCAGCCGGCCTATCGCCCGCAGCCGGCCCATCGCCCGCAGCCGCATGCAAAAGGGGAGGCAGCCGCAGCCGCCTCCCCTGCACAACCGCACGACCCGCGAGCCCTCAGGCCTCGTAGGCGATGGAGTCTCCCGCCCACTCGTCGAGCTTTCCGATGGCGTTGCAAATCACGTCGAATGGCTCGTCGCTGGCGCACGACGCCCGCGCAACGTCAACCTCCTCCTGCGGAACCTCCCCGGTAAAGCAGCGCTCCGCGTAGAAGCCGCANCGCATGATGGTCTTGACGGCCCCGGAAACGTCGTTTCGCATGGAAAGAGGCAGCCCTTTCTGCTCCACCAAGTGCTCCGCGATAAAGTCGCACGACGCGGTGTAGCTCTCGTCCCAGTTGAGGTTGCCGTTTTCCCGGGCCTCGGTGCGCAAGAGCTCCACCTGGCGCNGAAGCTCGCCCTGCAGGGCGCTGGAGCGGCCCCTCTCGGGCACGTACTCCTTNCAAATCCTGTCGCAGGAGTCCAGATAGGGAAACTTGACCCCGGTCGGCTCCGGCTCATCGGGATGAATCAGCTCCCAGATGGTGTCTATGAGGCTCACGAAGGAACTCCTCTCAAGCAAAGCCCCGCGCGGGGCGCCCAGCTGCCGGGCGCCCCGCGCGAGCCGGTCAGTTCTCCTTCTGCCAGCCGATGTTCTGCGGCAGCAGCGTTTGGAGCAGGCAAGGGCCGTAGTTGGCGAGCCCCTTCTTCACCACCATGCCATCCGGGCNNTTCTGGTTGGGGACGATGGCGTAGAGCTCGAGGGCCTTCTTCNCGGCCNCGTTGCACANCTNGACCTGCTTCTTGTTGTCGGACTCGCCGAGGACCTGGTTGAACAGCTTGTCCGCCTCGGGGCTGCCAGCATGGGTGAAGTTGGACGGTGTGTCGGAGCCGTACAGCTGGTAGCCAAAGTCGTAGCCCGTGGGAGANCCGCCCCAGCGGATGCCGATCATGTCAAAGTCGCCGCTGTTCACCACCTTGGAGAAATCAGAGGCCGGGTGGGTCTTGATGTCGATCTTGATGCCAGCATCCTTGGCCATCTTCTGCACGGCGGCATCCAGGCTCTTGCCCGTGGCGGAGTCGCCAAAGGAGTCCAAGGAGAAGGCCGCCTGCACACCGTCCTTGGCGTAGTAGTCGCCGTCCAAGGCGTAGCCGGCGTCCTCGAGGGTCTTGCGCGCGGCCTTGGCACGGTCCTCGGAAGAGGCGCCGTCGAGCTTCTTGACATCGTCGGGCAGGTTGTTCTCGTAGCCGGCCTGCCACGGGTACATGACGATGGAGCCGAGCCTGTCCTCATCCCAGCTCACGCCCTTGTAGGAGATGGAGAGGTCGATCTTGGGGTCGAAGCACTGGCAGAAGGCCTTGCGCACGACGATGTCCTGCAGGGCGCCGCGGGTAGTGTTCAGCTCGTAGCAGGCCAAAGAGTCAGCGAAGGCACGGCGAATCTCGGCGTCCTCCGTGGTGCTGTAGTTCTGCAACTGCTCCAGATAAGCAGCGGCAGCGGCATCCGTCTCCCCGTTCTTGAAGGCGTTGATGGCCGCCTGGGCGTCCATCTGCTTGTAGGTGACCTCGTCGAGCTTGGGAGAGTCGCCCCACCACTGGGGGTTGGGCTTGAAGGTCACATGGGCATCGTCAAAGGAGTCCACCACGAAGGGGCCTGCCTGCCACTCGTTGTGGGGGTTGTTGACCCACCCCTTGGTATACACCTCGGGATCCTGGTTGGCAGGGTGCATGACGTCGATGAATGCCTGGGGCGGGTAGGCGGGAGTGGAGAAGGTGATCACCACCTCGTGGTCGCCGGCGCCCTTCTCCACGCTCTCGATGAGCTCCACGCCGTCGGTAGAGGCGGGCGTGAAGCGCTCGTCCTTGCCGTTGCCCGTCATCCACGCGGTCTTGAAGGCCTCCACGTCCATGGGGGTGCCGTCGTTAAAGACCGCCTTGGGGTTCATCTTGATGGTGACGACCTCCTTGCCCGACTCCTCGGAGACGTCGCACGACTCCACATAGTCGGGGTTGGGCTTGATCTCCGAGCCATCGGGGGACCAGAGNCNTAGAAGTGGGGCCATCTTGTTCCACAGGGTGCTCATATAGGCGGTGTTGCCGTTCACGCTGGTCTTGTTCCAGTCGGGGCCGATCTCGGAGATGGCCAAGGTGAGCGTGCCGCCGTCCTTGATGTTGTCGCGGGGCTGCTCGTTGATGTAGACCTTGCCCTTCTCGGGCAGGGGCAGCTTGTCCGCGGGGGTGGTGGCGGGCACGCCCGCCGAGGACTCGCTGTTGCCCGAGCCGTTGCCGCCGCCGGCCGCGTTGCAGCCCACGAGGCCTGCACCGGCAGCCGCAGCCCCTGCCGACCCGGCCAGGNCCACAAAGGCCCTGCGCGATATGTTGTTGGTGTCCATAGGCTTCTCCTTTGCTGTCAACGGGGCCGCCACGCAACCCCGAGATGCCACGTCTGTCAGGCCCCGCCGTCCTGGCCGCGCCCGGGGCGCCTCGCGGGAACGAGGCGGTTTCCAACGAGCACCAGGCGCTCGCGGGTACGCTCCACGGCGGGGTCGGGAATGGGAATGGCCGAAATGAGGGCCTTGGTATAGGGGTCTTTGGGATGGTCGAACACCTCGTCGGTGTCGCCCTGCTCGACGATGCGCCCGTTGTGCATCACGGCCACGGTGTCGGAGATATGGCGGATCACCGCCAGGTCGTGGGCCACAAAGAGGTACGAGAGCTTGAGCTGGGCCTGGAGGTCTTCCAAGAGGTTGATGATGCCCGCTTGGATGGAGACGTCCAGAGAGGCGATGGGCTCGTCGAGGAGCAGCACCTTGGGGCTCGTGGCCAAGGCGCGGGCGATGGCGATGCGCTGGCGCTGGCCGCCCGAGAACTGGGTGGGGAAACGGTCCACGTAGTCGGGGTTGATACCCACAAGGCCCATGAGCTCACCGATGCGCCGGTTGATGTCGTGGGAGCTCCACCCCTGGGCCTTCAGCGGCTCCGCGAGCACGCTGTAGATGGGCATGCGCGGGTCGAGGGAGCTCATGGGATCCTGGAAGATGATCTGCAGGTCGCGGCGCACGGCAAGGCGCTCGCGGCGCCCCTTGAGCGCGGAGATGTCATGGCCNAGCACCTCGATGGAACCATGCTCGGGGGCCACAAGGTCCATGATCTGCATGAGGGTGGTCGACTTGCCCGAGCCCGACTCCCCCACCAAGGCCAGGGTCTCGCCCTCGTGGATCTTGAAGGAGACGTGGTCCACGGCGCGCACGGTGTCGCTCCCCCGCCGGAGCAGCCCCTTGCCCTGGGCCTGGTAGGTCTTCACGAGGTCGTGCACGGCCAAGGTGACGGGGCGCTCGTCGCGGGGCATGTCGGCCCATTTGGCGGGCAGCGGATCAAGCTCGGGGTACACGTCCTCAAAGGTGAGGCCCTCGCTCACCACCCGCTCCAGCTCGTCGCAGGCGGCCAGATGGGGCCGCGCGTCGGGAACGGCCTCCAAAGCCGGCTCCACCTCGTGGCAGCGCTCCGTTGCCATGGGGCAGCGCGGCGAGAAGGGGCAGCCCGAGGGGATGGCCGCCAAAGACGGGGGCGCGCCCTTGATGGGGACGAGCCGGTGGTTGGCCGCCTCGTGGGGCTTGGGCACCGCGCCCAGAAGGCCCATGGTGTAGGGCTGCACCGGATGGGAAAAGAGCGTGTCCACGTCGGTGCGCTCCACGATGCGCCCGGCGTACATCACGCAGACGTCGTCTGCAGTGCCGGCCACCACGGCCAAATCGTGGGTGATGAGCACCACGGCGGCGCCGGTCTTTTCCTGGGCCATGGCGAGCCCGTCCAGGATCTNGGCCTGGATGGTNACGTCGAGGGCCGTGGTGGGCTCGTCGGCGATGATGATGTCGGGGTCGTTGGCCATAGCCATGGCGATGACCACGCGTTGCCGCATGCCGCCGGAGAACTCGTGGGGGTAGGAGTCGAGCCGCTTCTCGGGCTCGGGGATGCCCACCATGCCCAAGAGCTCCACCGAGCGGGCGCGTACCGAGGCGGCGTCCATGGACGGGTTGTGCACGAGCAGCGCCTCGGCCACCTGGTCGCCGATGGTGAGCATGGGCGTGAGGGCAGAGAGCGGGTCTTGAAAGACCATGGCGATGCGCTTGCCGCGATAGGCCGATAGCCCCTCGTCGCTCTTGCCCACCAGCTCCTCTCCGTCGAGCGTCACCGAGCCGGAGACCCTGGCGTTGTCGTCGAGCAGCCCTATGAGGGAGAGGGCGCACACCGACTTGCCCGAACCCGACTCGNCCACGATGGCGAGCGTGCGCCCGCGGTAAATGTCAAGGTCCACGCCGCGTACGGCGTCCACACGGCCGGCCTCGGTGGCGAAAGAGACCTTGAGGCCGCGCANCTGCATCACGGGGGCCACGGCGCCCTTCTGCGTGTTGTTGCTCATGCCTGCCGCCCCTCAGCTCTGAAGCTCGTGCTCGAGCTCGATTTGTTCGGACTCCTCCTCGGCCACGGTGCCGGCGGCCCTGGAGTAGGGGTCGATGGCGTCGCGCAGGCCGTCGCCCACCAGCTGCATGGAGACGCACAGCACGATCAAGACGAGGGAGGGGATGAGGATCGCCCACGGGGTGGTGAGCATGGTGGAGGAGCCCTGGCTCAGCAGGTAGCCCAGCGAGGTGTCGGGTGCCTGGATGCCCAGGCCGAGGAATGAGAAGGCGGTCTCGGAGTTGATGCCGCCGATGACCCCGAGCACCGTGTCGAGCACCAGGATGGAGCCGAGGTTTGGGATGAGATGGCGCACGATGACGAGCAGCGGCGGCACGCCCATGTAGCGCGCGGCCCGCACGTAGTCGCGCTCGCGCAGGGAGAGGGCCATGGTGCGCAGCGTACGGGCGTAGCCGATCCACCCAAAGGCGGTGAGGCCCGCGATGAGCATAATCCAGCCGGTGTTGGCTCCGGCCGCGCGCACGATCATGGCCACGAGCAGAAAGCTCGGGATGATGAGCAGCATGTCGAGGATCCACATGCCCACCTTTTCGGCCATGCCGCGGGAATAGGCGATGGACGTGCCCACCACGGCGGCGATCACCGTGGTGAGAACCGTGTAGACCACGCCGATGGTGAGGGAGCGGCCCAGGCCGTGCACCACGCAGGCAAACAGGTCGAGGCCGCCGCCGTCGGTGCCAAAGAGGTGGCCATCGGTAAAGGGCGGAAGCGACAGGGCCGCAAAATCGGGCTCCGTGTAGTCGTAGGGGCTCAAAAAGGGGCCCACAACGGCCAAGAGTACCAGCAAGAAGAAGATCACAAGGCCCGCAACGGCCGAAGGCTGGCGAAAGAAGCGCCGCAGCACGAGCGACGCATAGCCTATGTGGCGCACCTGGCCGGTGCCCCCGCGGGCGTCGGCCATGAGCTCGAGCTCTGCGTTGGTGACATGGCGAGGCTCCGACGGCGGGGTTTTCGTGCCGTCCTTCTCGTCGATATCCATGGGACTCCCCTCAGCTCATCTTGATGCGCGGGTCGAGCGCGGCGGCGAACAGGTCTGCGAGCAAGGCGCCCACGAGCGTGCAGACGCCTCCGAACGCCGCTACGGCCACCACGCCGTTGATGTCGTTGCCGTTGACGGCGTTGATGAAGTACTCGCCCATGCCATGGATGCCNAAGACCTTCTCGGTCATCACGGCACCCGTGAACACCGAGGCGATGGAGAAGGCCACCGAGACGGCCGTGGGNATCAAGGAGGCGCGTAGGGCATGGCGCCTCACCGCCTGACGGCGGGTGAGACCCTTGGCCCGGGCCGTGCGGACGTAGTCGGCGTGCATCTCGTCGNNCAGGTAGGTGCGCTGCCCNNGGTNGTAGCCCACGGCGCCGAGCANCGTGAGGACCAGNGTNGGCAAGAAGATGTGCTGAACGNGGTCCACGAGCCACAGCAACGGGTTGCCCCCGTCGTAGGACGACATGCCGGTGACAAAGAAGATGCGGGCGCCCACCAGCTGGTTTATCTCAATGGCCACAAAGACCACCAAGATGGCGAAGACGACGGTGGGAATCACCATGAGCACCGAGGCAAAGGCGCCCGTCACGCGGTCCTGCCAAGCGTACTGGCGCTGCGCCGTATAGACGCCNAGGGCCACGCCGATAAGCACCGANAGCACCGTGGNGGCTATGNGCAGCTGGGCGGAGACGACCATGCGCACCGAGATGATCCGGCCCACGGAGTCGCCGGTGGGGGTGATGCCCAAGTCGCCCCGCGTGACCACCCCTTCGGCCCAGCGAAGATAGCGCTCCACCACGGGCGTCTTGTCGTTGAGGTTGGCCTCGTCAAGGGAGCGCTCGATGGACTCCTGGGGGGGGCGCGGCGTTTTGGACTCATAGTTTGACCTCGGGTTGAGAAAGGCCGAGGCCAAAAAATACGTGAGCGACGTGGCCACANNGATCATGACCGCGTAGCCGGCCACACGCTTGAGAACATACAAAAGGAAACTTGACATAGACCATCCCATGAACGTGCCTGCACTGCCTGCGGCGAAACCCTAGACAAACATGGCGCTCGGGTCCTCGTCCCCCCCGGTCTCAATGAGGTGAATCGCCATCTGGAGCTGCAGCCACCGCAGGAAGACCCTCACGTTGCAGCGGTACTCGCGAATTGTGAGCTTGGACATCGATCGGTCGAGCATGCCAACGAAACGGTCGGCGTCCTCGGGCGTGGCAACGAGCGGATCGACGTGCTCCGTTCGGCACCACGTGNGGANGCGCCNCACCGCCGTGCACTTTGACCGAACGGTGCCGGATGCGTAACGCCCGGAAGTCGTCTCCATATANGCGTTGAGAATNCCGTCGCAGAGCTCTCGTTGGGCAGTGCAGCTGGCAAGTGTCGCGCTTGGTGTTGACATCTCTGGCTNCTTTTCACGAGGCCCCGCCGGTCGCGCTCGAGAAGAAGACAATGGAAACGACACAGCAGGTGAAGCAAGGAATGGGCCCGAACACGACCGACGGGGGTCTGCGCGCAATGCCGACCGTGACTGCGCGCGCAGCCTATGATGGCCCCCTGCCGCCCCGAATTGCCCGTTGAACCAAGCAATGAACTGCCGCCTTATTCGGCAAACTAAGGCTATTGATCAGAGTCAGACAAAAGGCGCCCTNTCTGCGCAGGACAGGGAGGGCGTGACATGGCGTTTAGGCGTTCTTGNTGNGAAGGGACATGGCCGATTCAGGCACCCCTGCCAAAACTTTTGGTTGCCAGCCAATTCAGCAAAAGAAAGCAAGACCTCAACGGGCCGCCCACTGAGGGAAACCGGTGCCCCCAAAGCACCGCTCCTGGCCGCGGGCCTTCTGTGGGGAGTCGGCCTCCACCACAAGGCGAGTGCTGTCCAGCCCGGACAGCGCCTGCAGGCGCGCATCGTGGTCGCGAGCCTCCTTGAGCACGGAGACGGCGTCGCGCCGGTCTGCNAGACGGCACACCGAGCCCAGCAGCATTGCGGCCTCCCTGGCCGGCGCGCTCCTCGAGAGCACCAGGGCAAAGACGGCGTTCACCTGATGTGCCCCCCATGAGACAGGCTCTGGGAGCAGGACGCAGGCCAGCGAGGTCTGATGGACGGTCGCGCGGGGCGCATAGACGCACGCCACGCCGTTGCCGTAGTACATCCGCTCCTCGCCCTGGGTGTCGAGCAGGCTCATGCAGAGCGCGGGGTCCCTGTCCACCAGGTCCAAAAGGGCGAGAAGGTCGCACAGGGCGCCGTGGGCGTTGGTGGCTTTGCACGCGCCGTCGAAACGCTGCTTGGGAAAGACCTTGGCCAGCATGCCGTAGCTGGCAATGGAGCGCTTTGCCCGACGCACGCACAAAAGGTCGTCGTCGCTCATGTAATGGCCCACCCTGATGACGGGTACCGGCATCGAGGGATTGCGCTCCTCGGTGGAAAGGATGTAGGAGAGGCGGGAAAGGTCGCAGTTCTTGAGGCGGCCGTCAGCCCATCCCGAGAAGCAGGTCACCTCGCTGCCAAGCTCCGAAGCGATCCTGTCGGCCAAAAAGTCGCGGGACGCCTCCCCCAGAGAGGAGACGAGCCCCACCGGGGTCGGCCCGGTGCTATGGGACCGCCGGACCAGGGCCCGGGCAAAAATAAAGGCGATGCTCCCGCACTCGCCATCGGGGATCTCCCGGCCGGAACGCGACTCGATNATCCGGCAGGTCTCGTTTGCAAGGACGTAGGAGAAAGGGAGGAACTCGCGCACCCCCTTGATCGGCTCGAGCCGGGCAGGGGTCTTGTACAGCATGCGCAAGAAGAGGAGGCGCAGGTGGTTTGCCGCCACCTCGTGAAGCCCCTCGTCGCTTGAGAGGTCGCACCTGAAGGTTCTGTCCAGGCTCTCTATGAGCTGGGTGGCCAAAACGTCGGTGGTACCTCCCATGGGCTCGTCGAGGTCGCACCAAAAGGCCAGGTGCATAACTACGAAGGCGCACTCGTTGAGGTCGACGGTGTGGCTGAGCACGCTCCTGATGGTGGAGCGCAGCGTGGAGCTCATCGTCGTGAAGCGAGGAAGCGTGAGAAAGCGGCCGAGTTCTTTGGGAAGCTCCAGGGAAGGCTCGAGGCCCGAGCGAAGGATCACGAGGGAGAGGCTCAGGATGAAGTCCCTGCGCGCCACTTCGGAGGCGGCGATGCCCACCACGCGAAAGAANGCGTNGGCGCANGNGTTCAAGGGCCTNGAGTCGAGGCCCACGATGTTGAGGTAGCGTTCGAGGCCGCAGCGGGAGGCCACGGCGGCGCTCTCCAGACAGAGCCGCTTGCTGAACTCCGGCCCCTCGATACGAGAGCCTTTCGCGGAGTTCCTCGCCAAGCGNAGCCCAAATTCCGAGCAGACAGCCGCCACGTCCTTGAGCAGGGCCGTTATCGTCGAACTTGAGACGAACAGCTCCGAGCGGATGTCTTTTGACTTGACCCACCGGCCGTCGCCCATGAGCTTGGCCAGCGCATAGAGCAGGCGGCTCTCCGAGTCTTGGTACACGCCGGGCTCGCCGCGCTTCGCCTGTTCCAACCTCCGCTCAAAAGCGGCGGGGTTGGAACAGCTCACCTGGTAGTCCCCACCGCGACGCTTACTCACCTTGGCAATGCCCGCAAACTCCGCATTGGCTGCCTTCACATAGGTGCGCACCGTACGCTCGCATACATCCATATACTCCATAACGGCCGTCATGGAGGCTCCGTCGCGACGGTAGATGTATTCCATAAATGAAGAGATTGTTTGGTCCACAGCGACCTCTCCTTTTTCCTCGAAGCAACTTACAGCCGCGGCAGAGTGCCGGAATAGTTCACAATTGCTACCTACCACTCGAGTAGGAGTTCAAACCTGAATTCCTATGCATGAATTCGTACTTTTTATGAAAAAGCGGGAGGCATTTCAGAGAAATGCCTCCCGCTTCGCTAGCTCATATCCACAACCGCCTCAAGGAAGACCTAACTCTTACTCCCCGTCGTTGTGGTTGCGGCGCCTGAAGACCAGTGCCACGGCANCGGCCACANCGGCNNCCGCGCTTCCGAGNANGCCCGCGATGGCGCCGGCATCACCAAGCTTGGGAANGAAGCCACCCGCAGAGAACACGGTCTTGGAAGGAGCACCGTTCGTACCACCGTTGTCGCCGTTCCCGTTGGAACTGTTGCCCTGGGACGGCGCCTCGGGCTTCGCGTTCTCAGGCTTTGAGTTGGGATCCTTGGGGTCGGTTCCCGCCTGGTTCTCCTGATCGTCGGTGAAGCCGTCGTTGTCGTCGTCGGGGTCGGTGACNTCGGGGGTGCCGTCGCCGTCGGTGTCGCGCTGGACGGTGATCGTGAACTCCTTGTCCTCGGTGGAGCCGTCCGGGTAGGTCACGGTCACCGTGCCGGTGAGGGTGCGCTCCTCCTCGTNCNTGCCCCAGTCGTCGATGGTGGGCGTGCCGGTGATAACGCCCTTGTCCTCGTCGTAGGTGAGGCCGTCGGGACCCTTGAGGTCGATCTTGTCCTTGTCGCCCTTGGTGACAGGCATATCCTTGATCGGGTCGCCGTCCTTGATGGTTTGGTCACCGTTGCCGAGGGTGAAGTCCACCGGCTTGGAGCTGGGGTCCTTGGGGTCGGTGCCATGCTTGANCTCGTCCTCGTCGCTCACACCGTCGTTGTCGTCATCCGGGTCGGTGACGTCGGGGATGCCGTCATTGTCGGTGTCGCGCAGGACGGTAAAGACCACGTCAGCGGACTTCTTCTCGGAGCCGTACTTGACCACGCCGGGAACCGTGACCTCGCGCTGCTCCTCGGTCTTGCCCCAATCGTTCACGATGGCGTGACCCTTGGTGTTGCCCTCTCTGTCAACGGAGCAGCCGGCGTCGGTGTTGAAGAGGATCTCGGCGTCCTTCTTGTTGGGCGTCACCACCTTCTCAGGCTTGAGATCCTGGTCCTCGATCACGGGAGAAGGCTTCTTGACCTCGACATCGAGAGCCGCAGGCTTGGAGTTGGGGTCCTTGGGGTCGGTCCCCTCCTTCTTCTCGTCCTCGTCCGTCACGCCGTCGTTGTCGTCGTCGGGGTCGGTGACGTCGGGGATGCCGTCGCCGTCGGTGTCGCGCTGGACGGTGACCTTGACCACGACGTCCTTGGACTCGGTGCCGTTGGTCACCTTGACGGGGAGCTCCACCTCGCGCTGCTCCTCGTCCTTGCCCCAGTCGTCGATGGTGGGCGTGCCGGTGAGNTTNCCCNGGGGGTTGACGGCCATGCCGAAGGCAATGGTGCCCTTGATGGTGGAGCCCTCCTTGTTGGGAGTCACCACCGTGACAGGGGTGATGCCCTTGCCCTCAAGCTGGGGCGTCGGGTTCTTCACGGCAACGTCGANGGCGGCGGGCGNCGGAGGCTTGGAGTTGGGGTCCTTGGGGTCGGTCCCGGCCTTCTTCTCGTCCTCGTCAGTGAAACCGTCGTTGTCGTCGTCGGGGTCGGTGACGTCGGGGATGCCGTCGCCGTCGGTGTCGCGCTGGACGGTGACGTTCANCACGACGTCCTTGGTCTCANCGCCNTTGGTCACCCTGACGGGGACCTGGACGGTGCGCTCCTCCTCGGTGGCGCCCCAGTCGGTGATGGACGGGGTGCCCACAACCTGACCCTGGCCGTCCACGAGAATGCCGTTGGTCTGGGTGGAGGTAATCACAGAACCAGGACGGTTGGGCTCCACGGCCTTGACCGGGGTGATGGCCTCACCTTCCAGCTGGGGGCCGGGGGCGGTCACCGTGGTGTCCAGGGCGGCCAG
>NZ_CAJMXC010000061.1:0-11560 GCF_905219715.1 Olsenella sp. CU969 | reverse complement strand
GGTTTTTCAGCGGCTACTATGGAAAGGAAAACAGGAGGTTGAAACCGGCTCGCCAGGCCGCGCTGCGAAAGGGGCTCCATGGGTTCAAAAGACAAAGCAGCCATGAGTCCGTCCACCATGGCCCGCATAGCCATGATCGCCGCCCTCTATGGGGCGGCTACGTTGTTCTGCCTGATGTTCATGGGCGGCCTTGCCTGGGGGCCGGTGCAGCTGCGCCTCTCCGAGGCCCTCTGCGTCCTGGCGCTCTTCACCCCCGACGCCATACCGGGCCTCGCCTTGGGCTGCGCCGTGGCCAACGGCGCCAACATCGTGCTGGGCGGCACGGGCACCCTCGGGCTTCTCGACGTGGTCTTCGGCTCGGCAGCCACGGCCATCGGCGCCTGGGTCATGTGGCGCTGGCGGGCGCACCCTTCCGTCGCGGTGCTCGGCCCTGTGGTGGCCAATGGCCTTATCGTTCCCGCGTACCTGCCTCTGCTTTTGGCGGGGCTGGGCTTCTATACCGTTCCGTNCACCTCGATCTCGCTCGAAGGGGCGTGNCCGGCCATGTACCNCTTTGGCCTGGTGTGCACCGGTGTGGGCGAGGCCGTGGTGATGTATGCCCTGGGCCTGCCCCTGTACCGNGCCCTTGAGCGCACGCCGCTTCCGGCCATGCTCGCCGGCGGCACCGACCCGCGCCNGATGNGAGGAACCCGGTGAACCCCGTCATCGTCATCCCGAGCTACTGGACCACCTCCGAGGAGGTCGTGGGCACCTACGACCACGCCACCCCCGTGGACGCCCCCGAGCCCGAGCTCGCACGCTGCCTGGAGTCCCTGGAGCAGGTGCGCGGCGTCATGCGGACCGTGGTCCTGCTTGTGGCCCCGCCCGAGGCCGCGGAGGCCGCCCGTGCGCGCGTGGACGCCATCTGTGCCGAGCACCCCAACCTCACGCCGCTCGTGGTGGGTGCGCCCGAGGCCCGTACGGTGCNGAACGCCGTCATCGCCGCCGCGCCCCGCCTGAGCGGCGAGACCGTGAGCCTGCGCGGCTACGGCGCCATCCGCAACCTCGGCCTCATGGTGGCCGCCATCCTCGCCCACGACGTCGTGGTCTTTCTCGACGATGACGAGGTGGCCCTCGGCCCCGACTTCCTCGTGGAGGCGGTCTACGGCCTGGGTCAGCTCACCCGCCAGAACCTTCCGGTGGCGGCCAAGAGCGGTTTCTTCGTCGACGCCGAGGGGTCCTGCCTCGCCAACGAGAGGCTCCCTTGGTACGACCGCGACTGGGACAAGAACATCGGCTTCAACCGCTGGATGAGGGCGGCCCAGGAGGGCACGCGCATCTCGCGCTCCAACTTCGCCTGCGGCGGGTGCATGGCCATCCACGCCGAGGCCTTCTCTCAGGTGGCCNTCGACCCCTACATCACCCGCGGCGAGGACATGGACTACCTCTTCAGCCTGCGGCTCTACGGCATGGACATGTGGTTCGACAACAAATGGTGCGTGCGCCACCTGCCGCCGTCGACGCCGCGGCCGGCCAACCGCTTCAAACAGAACGTCTTCCGGTGGCTCTACGAGCGCGCCAAGCTGGCCCATGCGGCCACCAAGCAGGACCTCAGCCAGGTCACCCCGGAGTCGCTCATGCCCTACCCGGGGCCGTGGGTCTCCGATGACCTCAACCGCCGCATCCGCAGCACCGCCCTGCGACGCGCCGTCGGTACCCGCGACCATGCCGAGTACCTGGCCGTCTGGGCTTCCGGCTACCGGGAGGCCCTCCAGAACGCCGAGCGCAACGCCCGCTCGNACCTCTCGTTCATGTCGTGGTGGCCCGCCATCGTCCAGCNCCTGTGGGGCGAGCGCGACCTCGCGGCGTGGCTNGTGGACCACGGCACGCCCCCCGGCGTGGCGGCCTACAACCCCTATGTCGGCGACGGCCCCTCCACCGCGGCCGCCACAGGCCCGGTTGGTGCCGGCGAGGGGGCGCCCTCCTGATGGCGCGACGCGACGGCCAGCACCACTACCTGGACAACTTCATCACCATCATCCTCGCCCTCTGCGTGTTCACCATGCTGATCCTCCTGGTGTGGGGCCTCGCCAAGGGCGAGCCTGTGGTGGCGGCTATCTCGGGTGTGGGCATCGTCGTGGTGATCTTCGCCGGCGCCGGCGCCTCAGGCGCGCCCGACTCTCTGCGCTCCCAGGCCACCGAGCGCACCTTGCGCACGGCGTCAACCACCCTCGAGTATCTGCGCGGGGGCCTCACCATGGAGGGATGCCGCGCCGTGTGCCAGCTCCTGCTCCCCGAGACCTGCGCCATGGCCGTGGCCATCACCGACCACGAGCGTGTCGTGGCCTACGTGGGTGAGTACGAGGAGGACTTCCCGCCGGGCAGTCTCATCTCCACCCAGGCCACCCGCGACGTGCTGGCCAGCGGCCGCATGCAGACCTTCTCGCTCGTGCGGCGCATCGACGAGGACGCCATGGCCAACCTCGACGCCGGCAGCCGCCTGCGCCTCATGGGCTTCATGCCGGCCGGCATCGTGGTGCCCCTCTCGGTGCGAGACCAGACCATCGGCACCCNNAAGTTNTACTACCGCGNCTACAAGGACATNGATCACACCCAGTACGCCGTTGCCGAGGGCTTCGGCGAGCTGCTGGGCACCCAGCTGTCCTTCTACGAGCTGGAGCGCCAGGCCCAGCTCACGGCCCAGGCCGAGGTCAAGGCGCTCCAGGCCCAGATCAACCCGCATTTCCTGTTCAACACCCNCAACACCATCGCCGCCTTCACGCGCACCGACCCCATGCGGGCCCGCTCGCTGCTCAGGGAGTTCGCCACGTTCTGCCGGCAGACGCTGGAGAATTCCGACTCCCTCATCCCGCTCGGGCGCGAGATCGAGCAGACACGCCNCTACNTCACGNTCGAGCACGCCCGGTTCGGCGAGGACCGCATCGTGGAGGTGGAGCACGTCGAGCCCGACTGCCGGGNNGTGATGGTGCCCGCCTTCATCGTCCAGCCCATCGTGGAGAACGCGGTGCGTCACGCCATGCGCGAGGAGGGGGTGCTGCACATCGACATCCACGTCACCCGCGAGGACGGCGACGTGCTCATCGCCGTGGCCGACGACGGGGTGGGCATGGAGCAGGCGGCCGTGGACGCCATGCTCGCCAAGGCCGAGGGCTTCTCCACCGAGGAGAAGGGTACCGGCATCGCCCTGCGCAACGTCGCGGAGCGGCTGGAGCGCNTCNTCGGCGTGGGCTCGGGCGTGGACATCGTGAGCCGCCCCGACGAGGGCACCGTCGTCACGCTGCGCCTCGCCGCGGNGGAGGGTCCCGATNCCGACGGCGCCGACGTCCCGGAGGCCGCCGGAATTGGCAACGGGGTGCAATAACCCCTAAACTCGGGGGCGGAGACCCTGCCCCTTGNACCGCGAGGTGATTCCATGCTCAGTGCNATGATCGTAGACGACGAGGCCCCGGCCCGTTCCGAGCTCCGCTACATCTTGGAGGAGACCGGGCGCGTCGACGGCATCGACGAGGCCGCCAGTGCCCGCGAGGCCGTGGAGAAGATCATCGAGAACCGTCCCGACGTCCTGTTCCTGGACATCTCCATGCCCAAGACCACCGGCATGCAGCTGGCGGAGGCCCTCCACAAGCTCAAGAACCCGCCCGCGGTGGTGTTCGTCACCGCCTACAGCGAGTACGCCGTCAACGCCTTCGACGTCGATGCCGTGGACTACCTCATGAAGCCCGTGGAGACCGAGCGCTTGGGCACGGCTCTCGACAAGGTGGAAGCCCGCGCCGTCCCGGTGGACCAGATCCGCTACATCGAGGCCAAGGACGACTACTCCTGCATCTACACCGACAACGACCGGTTCCTCTCCACCATCTCCCTCGCCCAGCTCGAGAACCGCCTGGCCCCCCACGGGTTCTTCCGCGTGCACCGGGGCTACATCGTCAACCTCGAGCACGTGGAGGACGTCGAGGTGGTGTCCNGCGGTATCCTGCAGCTGGGTCTCGANGGCATCCCCGACAAGAAGATCTCCGTCTCGCGCCGCCGTGTGGTCCAGCTCAAGCGCGCCCTGGGCATCTAGGACCGGCACCGAGAAGGAGGCACCCCCTTGCGCGAGATCCGCGTCGACATCGTCAGCGACACCCACGGCCTGATCACCGACGAGCTGCGTCATGAGCTCGCGGGGGCCGACGTCATCGTCCATGCCGGCGACATCACGTCGTCCTCCGACTACGCCCTGCTCAAATCCATCGCCACGGTGCACCTGTGCCTGGGCAACAACGACTGCACGGGCCAGTACGGTCCCGACATCAAGCGCAAGATGCGCTTCTCGGTGGACGGGGTCCGCTTCGAGGTGGCCCACTACCGAGACAAGCTCACGCCGGCTGCGGCCGNCGTCTGCGTCTTCGGTCACACCCACCGTCCCTCCATCGAGCGCTCGCCCGAGGGCGGCCAGGTGCTCCGCCGCCNATGCGGCCGNACCGTGGGCGACNACGTGAACGTCNCGGCGCTCCAAGACGGCTCGGAGCTGCTCTCCCGGCCCCAGGCCGTGGACGACGAGCCCGGCGCGTGGCTCATCAACCCCGGCAGCCCCACGCTGCCCCGCACGAGCCTGGGCCCCACCATGGCAAGGCTCTGGGTGCGCGACGGCCTCGTGGAGGACCCCCAGGTCATCCAGCTCCCCCTGAGCGAGGCCCAGGCGTCGAGCCCCTGGTTCTTCATGGGGGTGTAGGCGGCTGCAGGAACACGACGGACCCGAGGGGCCGCCGGGCGGGCAGCCCGCTCAGCGGCCCCTCTCCGTGCGCCGGTGCTTTGGCGCGGGTGGCACGTCGGGCGTGGTGTTCCACATGGCTGTGTCCATGGCGGGGTCGGGGCGTTTGGCCTTCTCGGGTGCGATGCGCGCGGTCAAGGCCGAGCTGTGGCGCGGGTTGGCGGGCTTGGGCAGGAAGAGCGGGGCCACGACGCGGGTGTAGAACGCCAGCCACACGAGCGAGACGCAGAAGCCGGCCACCACGTCGCTCGCGTAGTGGACACCCAGGTAGATACGGNAGAAGCCCACCATGAAGATGACGGCGCCAAAGAACAGGCTCCAGAGCACGCGCATGGTGCGGTCGCGCTCGTAGCGCCAGATCATCCACACNAAGAGCCCGAAGAACGCCATGGACACCATGGAGTGGCCGCTCGGGAAGCTGTAGCCCACCTCGGAGATGAGGCGGAAGCCGTCGGGGCGGGGCCGGTGCACGATGTACTTGAGCAGCTCGTTCAGGGCCACCACGAGCACGAGGTTGAGGGCGCAGCACCAGCCGGGGCGCCGCCCCGGGGCGAAGGCCGCCACGATGACCAGCATCACCAGCAGCGGGACCGGCGCGGCCAGGTTGGTGACGCTGGTCATGACGGGCGTGAGCCAGTCGGTGCGCATGTGGAGCACCACGAGCCAGTAGGCCAGCTGGTCCATGCGCACGATGTCCGAGAAGAGCACTTCCTCCAGGATGGCGATGAGGACGATGAGGGCGAGGCACACCACGATGGTGCGCCAGTGGTTGCGGCACAGCCTGGCGAACCTGGCGGTCCACGGGGTGCGGTGGCTCTGGGGCAACGGTGGCTCCTTCCTTGCGTGCCGTTCCGGATCGTGGTGATTATGGCCCTGTGGCCCCCGGGTGGCCCCGGGGTTTCCCCTGTCTTTCAGAGATGTCATCTCCCACCGGTGCCGGGCCATGAAAAAGGCGCCCCGCCGCCGGCGGGGCGCCTCGGCCTCTATGGGGCGCGGGCCTTACAGGTACTTGGCGATCTCCTGGGCGAGGACGTCGCGGGGCTGGGCGCCCACCATGGTGTGCACCGGCTTGCCGTCCTTGAACAGGATGAGCGTGGGGATGGACATGACCTGGAAGCGTACGGCCAGGTCCTGGTTCTCCTCGACGTTCACCTTGCNAACGTCCAGGACGTCGNCCATCNGGTCGGCGAGGTCCTCGACGATGGGGGAGAGCATGCGGCAGGGGCCGCACCAGCTGGCCCAGAAGTCCACGAGGACGGGCTTCTGGGCGTTGTTGATGGTCTCGTCGAAGTTCGCGGCGTTGAGCTCTTTGGCTGCCATGACAACCTCCTCGGTAAGNACGGGCCCCCGGGCCCGTCGCGCTGTGTTCTTGGGGTGTCTACCCCGTACCGCCCTCTTGCGATACCGTGGACGTGCCGGGGACGCNGGCCCATCTCCGGCTCTCCACGAATCGGCGGCCGGCACGGGGCGAGGAGGGGCCATGGAAGACACCCGGGGCAAGGTTCGCTCCCAATACGGGGCCAAGGCGCGCGAGGAGCTCGCGGCCCTCGAGGCCGCCGGCGCTGTGTTGGCGGGCAACGCCTACTCGAGCGTCCTGCTCGTCAAGGGCGAACCCGGCCCGGCCGAGCGCTCCGGCGGACCGCTCCTGTCCGGCCCCGACGGCACGGCGCTGAGGAGCGCCCTCGCGGCCCTGGGCTACGCCCCGGAGGACTGGTGCGCGGCGGCCGCGTGGGACCGCACGGGCGCCGCGGTGACGGCGGGGCTCATGAACCTCGTGGTCTCGACCCTCTCCCCGCTCACCGTGGTGGTGCTCGACGAGGCGGCATGTGCGGCGGTACGCGACGCCCTGGCCGCCGACCTCGTGGGCCTCGCCTCCATCGAGGAGGCCATGCTCAGCCCGGGTTGGCCGGTGCATACCCGGGGCATGCGCGTCATGGCCCTCGGCGGTTTCGAGGCCGCCCTCGACGACCCCGGCCGCAAGCGCGTCATGTGGGAGCGCCTCAAGCAGCTCCCCCCGCTCGACCAGCCGTTCTGAGGCCCGGCCCGAGGCCCGTGGCTTTGTAAAAAGCATATGAGTACCCACAGGCCGTCCGGCGCTCCACCTTTGGAGTAGGCTGAAGAAAATGATTGCGCGGGGGCCCTGCGACCCGCGAAGAGAAGGGAACAGCCATGGCCTTGCCCAAGCCCGTCGACGTCACCGAGACCCCCGAGTGGGCCGCCCTCCAGGAACACTTCGACCGCCTCCAGGAGGAGGGCGTCTCCCTCAAGAGATGGTTCGCCGACGACCCCGGCCGCGTGGCGTCCATGACCTTCGATGTCGAGGACCTGCGGTTCGACCTCTCCAAGAATCTTGTGACCGGGGAGACCCTCGACCTCCTCGTCAAGCTCGGCCGCGCCGTCGACCTCGAGGGGCGCTTCCGCTCCATGGTCCGCGGCGAGCACATCAACACCACCGAGGACCGTGCCGTGCTCCACACCGCCCTGCGCCGCCCCAAGGAGCAGTCCGGCTCCTTCGTGGTGGACGGCCAGGACGNCGTGGCCGACGTCCACGAGACCCTCGCCTCCATCTACGACTTCGCCGACAAGGTGCGCTCCGGTGCCTGGACCGGCGTCACCGGCCGCCCCATCGAGACCGTGGTGAACATCGGCATCGGCGGATCCGACCTCGGCCCGGCCATGGCCTACGAGGCCCTCAAGGTCTATGCCGACGCCGGTCTCACCGCCCGTTTCGTGAGCAACATCGACCCCAACGACATGGCCGAGAAGACCCGCGGCCTCGACCCCGAGACCACGCTGTTCATCGTGGTCTCCAAGACCTTCACCACCCTCGAGACCATCACCAACGCCCGCGAGGCCCGCACGTGGCTGCTCGAGGCCCTGCGCGACGCCGGCGCCATCGACGGCTCCGAGGACGCCGCCAAGGAGGCGGTGTCGCGCCACTTCGTGGCCGTCTCCACCAACCTCGAGTTGGTGGAGGAGTTCGGCATCGACCCCAAGAACGCCTTCGGCTTCTGGAACTGGGTCGGCGGCCGCTACTCCGTTGACTCCGCCGTGGGCACCGTCCTCGCCGTGGCGCTCGGCCCCGAGCGCTTCCAGGACTTCCTGGCCGGCATGCACGCCATGGACCACTACTTCGCCCACACGCCCCTCGAGGAGAACGCCGTCGCGCTCATGGGCCTCATCAACGTGTGGTACGTGGACTTCTTCAAGAGCTACAGCCACGCCGTGCTGCCCTACAACCAGTACCTCTCCCGCTTCCCGGCCTACCTTCAGCAGCTCACCATGGAGTCCAACGGCAAGTCCNTGCGCTGGGACGGCACGCCTGTGGACTGCCACACCGGCGAGGTCTTCTGGGGCGAGCCCGNCACCAACGGCCAGCACGCCTTCTACCAGCTGCTGCACCAGGGCACCTCGATGATCCCGGCCGACTTCATCGCCTTCGTCAACACGCCCAACCCCACCCGCGACGGAGAGCAGGACGTCCAGGAGCTCTTCCTCGGCAACTTCCTGGCCCAGACCAAGGCCCTGGCCTTCGGCAAGACGGCCGACGAGGTGCGCGCCGAGGGCACGCCCGAGGAGATCNTGCCCGCCCGCGTCTTCGAGGGCAACCGTCCCTCCACGTCCATCTTCGGCGTGGCCCTCACGCCCTTCTCCCTGGGCGAGCTCATCGCGCTCTATGAGCACATCACCTTCGTCGAGGGCACCGTCTGGGGCATCGACTCCTACGACCAGTGGGGCGTCGAGCTGGGCAAGCAGCTCGCCAAGCAGATCACCCCGGCCCTCTCGGAGTCCGATGCGGCCCTCGCCGAGCAGGACGCCTCCACCCGGAGCCTCATCGAGTTCTACCGCGAGAACCGCACCTGGTAGGGGCCTGCCCCGGGCACCGCAGCAACCTCGGGACCCCGCCGCACCTCCCTGCGGCGGGGTCCTTTTGTGCAGGGGGCCGTGGGGCCGCGGTGGGAACCATCCCGCACCGGGCGGGTCGCCGGCCGTGGCGGGTAGAATGGGAGGAATCCGGGAGCGCCGGACCCGGCGCGCAGTCGACCAAGGAGGCCCCGTGGCACAGCTCATCGACATCCAGAAGGTGGTCGTCGGACCCAAAGACCTCACGGCCACGGTGCGCGTCGCCGAGGGCGCACCCCTCATGACGAGCGAGGACGTCGAGGCCACGGCCCATGTCTACTGGCTCATGCCCCAGGTCGCGTCCCACGCCTGCCTCGGCGACGCCGCCCCCACCTTCCAGGACGTCATGGGCGACACCGAGCTCGCCCACCTGCTCGAGCACGTGACGGTGGAGCTCCTCGCCCGCACGAACATGGCGGGCGACATCGCCTGCGGCCGCACCCGCGCCACGGACGACGGGCGTACCTGGGAGGTCTCGTTCCCGTGCCCCGACGACGTGCTGGTGACCGGCGCCCTCTCGAGCGCCGCGTGGATCCTCCAGTGGGCCTTCGCGGGGGCCAACCCCGCCACCGNGCCCGATGTGGACGCCATCGTGGAGGGTCTGGCCCAGCTCGTGCAGGCCGNCTACGCCACGGCCGGCGACGNGGCGGGGCCCGCCGAGGACGCCGAGGGCGACCCCGAGCCCGAGGGTGAGCCCGCCGGGGGCGACGCCGTCCCAGACGCCGTGGCGGAGGAGGCCGAGGGGCCCCTCGCCTGACGTCCCGGCTGTAAATTGTCGGGGANANGCGCGGCCCTGGCCGTCTTCCGGTAAACCGCGNCTA
Organism: Olsenella sp. CU969; assembly: GCF_905219715.1. NCBI lineage: Bacteria > Bacillati > Actinomycetota > Coriobacteriia > Coriobacteriales > Atopobiaceae > Olsenella > Olsenella sp. CU969. The sequence goes on along the minus strand of NZ_CAJMXC010000061.1, from coordinate 2,083 downwards.
AACTGGGGTATAGCACCAACTCGAACACGGGCCTCTGTGCCCTCGAAGCAGCATTCGGAAGGCGCTCGGGCGCCAAAGGAGGAAGTGTCATGAGCAACGCTAACGGTGGTCTCGGGTTCGTCTTCGGCGCGGTCATCGGCGCCGGCATCGGTGCGGTGGCCGGCCTGCTTCTGGCCCCCCGTTCCGGCGAGGAGACCCGCGCCATGGCCGCGGACTCCATGAGCGACGTGTGGGACAAGGCGGTCGACGCCTACGAGAAGGGCGCCAATCAGGTGGCCAGCAAGATCAACTCCGTGACCCCCACGGTCAACGCCAAGACCGACGAGCTCCGCGCNAANGTGGACCTGGCCCGCGAGNGTGTTGACCAGCTCCGCTCCACCCTGTCCGACTCCGTGAACCAGGCCTCTGCCAACGTGCAGGACGCCATCAACACGGTGGCCAGCAAGGCCGACGACGCCGCCGAGAGGGCCGAGGCCGCTGCCGCCGACGTCAAGGTGGAGAACGTCGAGGCCTAAGGACGCCCCAAGGGTGCCCGGCCCGAGGGTGCCGGGCGACCGGGCATGTCCGNGACACCCCGCCGGACCTGTGGGCCCGGCGGGGTTTTTCTTGCCGGAACGCCATGGTGGCAGTGTCGCGCATAGCGTCCGGCCGGGTTATGATGGCCCTAGTCGCAACGGCTCGAACGATGGGATTGTTGATGCTAACCATGGAGCAGCTCGTGGGCCAGAAGGTGTTCGTGCCCCGCCCCGATGGCAGACGCACCAAGGCGGACGGCACCCCGGCTCCCCCCAAGCGCATCGGCAAGGTGCACAACCTCGTCTTCTCCCCGGAGGGCACCTCCGTGGTGGGCCTCATGGTCAAGCGCCCCGACGTGGCCGGCATGGTCAAGCGCGACGACCTGTTCGTGGCGCTCGACGCCGTGGGCACGTTCGAGGGCGGCATGCTCGTGGACGAGGCCGGCACGGNCGACGGCGCCGCCGAGGTGCGGGGCCTGGACCTCGACCGCTGCATCATCTGGGGCGGCATGGACGTCGCCACCCGCTCGGGCCGCCAGCTCGGTTACGTGACCGATGTGCAGNTTGACTACGGCACCGGTGCGGTGGACACGGTCTACGTGACCGACGGCGCCGTGGCCGCCTCCATGGTGGGCTCGGTGCCGGTGCCGGGCGCCATGCNCGTGGGGTACTCCAAGGGCTTCATGGTGGTGGCCGACGAGGCCGCCGACCTCGCGNNCANCGGCGGCCTGGCCGCCAAGGCGGGGGAGGGCCTCGCCCATGCCAGGATCGCCGGCAAGGAGGCCNCGAGCAAGGCCGGCGCCGCGGCGGGCAAGGCCGTAGACAAGGGCTCGTTCGCCCTCGGCCGCGCCCTGGGCTCGGCCAGGCGCTCCATCACCGAGGCCATGGCCGACGACGGCTCCGACGACCCGCTTCCCAGCGCGGCCGCCGAGGCCGTGCGCGTGGAGGCCCCCGCCGAGCCCAAGGCCGTGCCCGGCGAGGCCGGCGAGCCGCCGCTCTACGCCCCTGCGGGCACGGGGGACGCCCCCGAGGCCGCAGGGGCCGGCCCGGCCCCCAAGGAGGAGCCCNGATCCGGGTCCGCCGGGAACGACACCGCCGCCCGGGCCGCCAAGGCCGTGGGACGCCAGCTCGGCAAGACCCAGGGGATGTTCAAGTCCTTTCTCAAGGAGTTCGAAGAGGCCAGCAAGTAGCGGGCCTACGCCATAGACGTGGCGTGAGGCCACGGGATCGGAAACGGTGCGCACCATGAAGCACAGCAAAGACAACGNCCGGCGCGTGGCGAGTCACATGGCCCGCAAGGCATCGCGTCGCAGCGACGCCCCCGCGCCTGCCCACGCCGCGTCGGCCGGGCAGGGGAAGGCCACCCACCCCGCCGGGGCCGCCGCCGGCAAGGCGCAGGCCGCCGCGGCCTCGGAGCCCGTCACCCGCCCCGCGGCCGAGAACCCCTACATCCCGCCCGCGGAGGCCTCCGCCGGCGCCCAGACCGGCTACCGCGCCCCTGAGCCCAACNCCGTGCTCTCGAGCGACGCCCCCATCGGCCACACCGACCTCGGCTTCAAGCCCGTGCG
>NZ_CAJMXC010000060.1:0-11981 GCF_905219715.1 Olsenella sp. CU969 | reverse complement strand
GGGCGGCGGCTTTCGAGTAGTCGTGGACGCAGGGGGCGGCGTCGGCCTCGGGCCGCGCCAGCGTGGGCTCGAACATCAGCGGGATCCCTTCAGGAGCCTCATGGTGAGGTTGGTTGCAAGGTTGACAACGAGGACCAGGGCGAGCAGGACGACGGCGCAGGCGTAGGCCTCGTCCACGTGCAGGCCCTCGTTGGCGAGCACGTACATGTGGGTGGCGAGGGTGCGGCAGGAGTCGAGCAGCGCGCCCGGGCCCCGGCCGAGGAGGTCGGGGACCTGCGCCACGGTGCCGGCGGTGAAGAGCAGCGCCGCGACCTCGCCCACGCAGCGGCCGAGGCCCAGCAGGGCGCCACCGGCGATACCGGGCGCGGCGCTCGGCAGCACGCAGCGCACTACGGTGCGCAGACGGCCGGCACCCAGGGCGAAGCTCCCCTGGCGCCAGGACTGCGGCACCGCCATGAGGGCCTCCTCGGTGGTGCGCACGATCACCGGCAGCACCATGAGGGCCAGGGTCGCGGCGCCCGAGGCGAGGGAGAGCCCCCAGCCGAGCACACCCGTGAAGAACAGGAGGCCGAAGAGCCCGTACACGATGGAGGGCACACCCTGGAGCGTCTCGCAGGTCAGGCGCACGACGGCGACGAGCCGCGAGCCGGGCCTCGCGTACTCCACCAGGTAGATGGCCGCGGCGACGCCCACGGGCACGGCCACGCCAAGGGAGGTGGCGGCCATGAGCAGCGTGGAGACCAGGGCCGGCATGAGGGAGACGTTCTCGGAGGTGTACTCCCATGCGAACAGGTCGGCGGTGATGTGGGGCACGCCCCGGACGATGACGAACCCCACGAGGCCGGCCAGCACCGCGAGGGTGAGGGCGGCCCCGAGGCCCACGAGGGCCCTGAGGGCGAGGGTCGGCCANTCGCGGCGGGCNCGGCGCGCCGGGGCGGCGACGGCCTCGCAGGTTGCGGGGCTCACTGGGCGCTCCTCTCGGTCTTGAGGGTGTGGAACAGGGCGCAGACGAGCATGACGAGGACGAAGAGCACGACGCCNGNGGCGATGAGGGCGCCGCGGTGCAGGTCGGCGGCATAGCCCATCTCGAGCACGATGTTGGCCGTGAGGGTGCGCACGCCGTCGAAGACCGACCCGGGGACCTGGGGCTGGTTCCCGGCCACCATGACCACGGCCATGGTCTCGCCCATGGCGCGGCCCACGCCGAGCACGACGGAGGCCAGGATGCCCGAGGCCGCGGCCGGCACCACCACGGTGAAGACGGCTCGCTCGTGGCTCGCGCCCACGGCCACTGCGCCCTGGTAGTAGGACTCGGGCACGGCGTCGAGCGCGTTCTTGGAGACGGTCACCACGGTGGGCAGGATCATGATGCCGAGGAGGACCGATGCGGCCAGGAGCGACAGGCCGCGGCCCGCCATCTCGGTGCGGATGAAGGGCACGAGCACCATGAGGCCGAAGAACCCGTAGACCACCGACGGGATGCCGGCGAGCAGGTCGATGCCGCCCTTGAGCAGGGTGGACAGCCTGCCGCTTGCGAACTGTGAGAGGTAGACGGCGGTGAGGACGCCCGCGGGCACGCCGACGACGAGGGCGCCGGCCGTGACATAGACGCTGCCCACGAGCATGGGGAAGATGCCGTAGAGGTCGCTCGTGGGCTTCCAGGTGCTGCCGAGGAGGAAGTCGGGCAGGCCGATCCGGACCATGGCCGGGATGCCGTTGGCGAACAGGAAGATGCAGATGAGGGCGACGGCGGCCACCGAGACGAGCGCCGCCGTGCCGAAGACGGCGCGGGCCGCGCGCTCCTTGAGGATGTTGGTCTTCACGGCGTCACCCTCGGCCCTGGAGCTCTGCCCACGAGGAGNCGTCTCCCGCGAAGACGTCGCGCACCTGCTGCGTGGTCAGGTCCGTGANGGCTTGGGAGGGCGCCACGATCACGGCGATGCCGTCGAGGGCCACCGGGGAGCAGGTCAGCCCCTTGGCGGCCTCGCTGTCCTTGAGGGCGCGGGAGGCCATGCCGATGTCGGCGGTGCCGTCGGAGGCCATGGTGATGCCGGTGGTGGAGTCCGAGGTCTGGATCTCGACGGTGACCGCGGGGTTGGCCTCCTTGTAGGCCTCGGCGATCTTCTCGGCCACGGGGGCGACCGACGAGGACCCGGCGACGACCACCTTGCCGGAGGCGCCGGACGGGGTGTAGGGGGCGCCGTCGGTCGCCGTCACGTAGCCGGCCTCCTCGGCCACCTTCTGACCCTCGGCGCTCTCGGCGAAGGCGACGAAGTCCTTGGCGGCGTCGGAGAGGCCGTCATCGGTCACGAGGTTGAGGGGGCGGACGAGCCTGTAGGAGCCGTTCTTGACGTTGGCGGGCGTGGCCTCCACGCCGTCCACGGCCACGGCGCGCANGGCGTCGGACAGGGAGCCCATGGAGACGTAGCCGATGCCGTCGGGGTCGCCGGCCACGGAGGTGAGCATGACGGAGGTGGAGTTGGTGATCACGGCGTCGTTGGTCGTGAGGTCCACGGGGGTGCCGTCGGAGGCCTTCTCCTCGAGGCCCACGAGCTCGACGAACGCGCTGCGGGTCCCGCTGCCGTCCTCGCNGGAGAAGACGTTCACGGAGCCGCCGGCCTCGGCGGAGGCTTGAGGCTGGCCACAGGCGACGAGGCCCACGGCGCAGAGGACCGCGGCGNGGGCGGCGGCGATACGGCGGGTACGGNCGTGCATGGAAGTCCTTTCATCGGGGGCGAGATGCGAGACCGATGATGGGGGCCCCACATCAAGCCGTTGTCAGCCCAATGAAAAGCTTCTGTAAAGACCGGACGGTCCCGATCCCACGTTGACTGCGCAAGATGCGACGGCGAAAGCACCCGGCCGACGGAGCGGTCGCGGCCCGTGCCGCCCGCAGAACGCCTTGCGGGTGGGCAAACGCCCGCAGAACGTTCCGCGGGCGTTTCTCGGCCGCCTCGTCACCCGCAGGTGCTTTTGCGGGTGGTTTTCGGCACCATCGGCACCCGTAGAACGTTCTGCGGGCATCCCACCCCGGCCTGCGGGCGGATGCGGTGCCACCCAGGGTGCCCGGCCGGGGTGGCGGTGGGACAAAAGTGCCCGACCATTGGGACAAAAGTGTCCGGGTGGTGGGATGGTGGGACAGGGGCCTGTCACGCCTCCCAGAAGCCGGCGCGGTAGTTCTTGAACACCACGCCGTCGCTTGCCTGGGTGGCGTCGAGGTCCACGTCGGCCGTGATGCGGAAGTCATGGTCGCCGTCGGCGTCCGAGAAGATCTGTCGCACGTGCCACACGTGGGCGGATTCCTCGTCGCCGTCGTCGATGTCGAAAAAGGCCGCCGAGCGCGCGTCGCCGTCCAGCAGGATCTCGTCGTGCTCGGCGTAGAGGCGTTCGAGCACCTGGCGCCACACGCGCTCGCCGTAGCCCCAGTCGGCGNCCAGCTCGCCCAGGGTCGCNGNGTCGCGGCGCGCCGCCAGGGTCTGTNGGCGGAACAGGGCGTTCCTCACCAGCAGGGTCAGGCCTCGGCGGTCCTTGACCACGGCGTCGGAGGCCACGAAGGCGCCGGGCCCACCGTCCTCCTCCTCGCCGGCGGCCTCCCAGGCGTCCACGAGGCTGGAGTCCACCGAGCGCACCATGAGGCCCAGCCAGGCGCAGANCTCGTCCAGGCGCCCGTCGTGTTTCTCGGGCGGCACGGTGCGGTCCAGGGCGCGGTAGGCCNCGGAGAGGTAGCGCAGCAGGATGCCCTCGAACCTCGCGATGCCCAGGGCCTGCACGTAGCTCTTGAAGTCGTTGGCGCTCTCGAGCATGGCGCGCAGCACGCTCTTGGGCCGGAGGCTGAAGTCGCGGGCCCAGGGCACCTCGCGGCAGTACATCTCGAACGCCGCCTCCAGNTCGTCGGCCAGGGGCTTCTCGTAGTCGACGTCGGCGNGGAGCTCGACGCGCTCCTCGTAGTCCACGCCCTCTGCCTTGAGGCGCTGGTTCTCNGCCTCCCTGGCCTTCCTGAGCTGGGCGCGCAGGATCTGGTAGGGGTCCTCCAGGGTGGCCTCCACCATGGAGACCACGTCCAGGGCGTAGGAGGGGTCCTCCGGGTCGAGGAGCTCGAGGGCCGCCAGCAGGAACGGCGAGAGGGGCTGGTCGAGGGCGAAGTCCTCGGGCAGCTCGCGGGTGAGGGCGTAGGTGGGGCCGCCCCCGCCGTCCTCGCGCACCACCACGCCGGTGTCGATGAGGGTGGCGAAGACCTCGTCGGCCCTGGCCTCGAGGGCCTCCTTCTGCTCGGGGGTCTGCAGGGAGTCCTGGATGATGCGCGAGACGGCGGCCCGGGCGTCGCCGCCGCGGCCCACGACCTCGAGCACCATGGAGTGCGTGACGTCCATGCGCGGCGTGAGCTTCTCGGGCACGGACTCCACGAGGCGCTCGAACGTGCCCTCGTTCCAGTTGACGAACCCCTCGGGCGGCCGCTTCTTCTTCACGCGGCGGCGCTTCTTGGGGTCGTCGCCGGCCTTNGCCAGGGCGCGGGCGTACTCGATGTCGTGCTCGGGGGCCTCGGCCACCACGACGCCCTCGGTGTCGAAGCCGCTGCGCCCGGCGCGGCCGGCGATCTGGTGGAACTCGCGGGAGCGCAGACGGCGCTGCCGGTGGCCGTCGAACTTGGTGAGCTGCGTGAACACCACGGTGTGGATGGGCNCGTTGATGCCCACGCCCAGGGTGTCGGTGCCGCAGATCACAGGGAGCAGCCCCTGCTGGGCCAGGCGCTCCACGAGCAGGCGGTAGCGCGGCAGCATGCCGGCGTGGTGCACGCCCACGCCGCTGGCCAGCAGGCGCTTGAGGATCTTGCCGAAGGCCGTGGAGAAGTTGGTGCCGCGGCAGGCCTCCTGGATGCGCTTGCGCTGCTCCTTGGTGGCGATGCCGAACGACGAGAGCGCCTGCGCGGAGTCCAGCGCCGCCGCCTGGGCGAAGTGCACGATGTAGAGGGGCCCCTCGCCTTCGCGCAGGGCGAGCTCCACCGTGGCCTCGAGCGACGTCATGGCGTAGCGGTAGCTGAGCGGCACGGGCCTCTCGGCGTCCATGACACGGTCCACGTCGCGGCCGCTCATGCGCTCCATGAGGGCCACGATGTCGTCCATGTCGCCCAGCGTGGCGCTCATGAGCAGGAACTGCGTCTGGGGCAGGCAGAGCAGCGGGATNTGCCAGGCGCGGCCGCGGTCGGGGTCCGAGAAGAAGTGGAACTCGTCGGCGGCGACGCTGGAGATGTCGGCCCCGTCGCCCTCGGCGAGGGCGCGGTTGGCCAGGATCTCGGCCGTGCAGCAGACGATGGGGGCGTCCGGGTTGATCTGCACGTCGCCCGTGAGCATGCCCACGAGGTCGCGGCCGAAGAGGTCCACGAGGTCGAAGAACTTCTCGGACACCAGGGCCTTGATGGGGGCCGTGTAGTACGAGGTCTCGCCCCGGGCCACCGCCATGAAGTGCATACCTAAGGCCACGAGGCTCTTGCCGGAGCCCGTGGGCGTGCCCAGCACCACGTGGTCGCCCATCATGAGGGCCATGAGGGCCTCCTCCTGATGGGGCCAGAGCTCGATGCCACGGCCCGAGCACCAGTCGAGGAACGCGTCGAAGCAGTCCTCGCGGGTGAGCGTCTCGCGTCCGTTGAGCTCGAGGGCGAGCTCCCCCAGCTCCCCGAACTCCTGGGGGGAGACGATCTCTGATGCCATGGGCCTGCCTTCCGCAGCGGTTTGGACGTCGGCCTCCCATGGTACGCCGCCGGGGCGCCCTGTCCTACAATGTTGGGTTCAGACCGCGTGCAGACCGCGCGCCCGGCGCCGTCACCCAAGGAGCCCCCATGGCCGAGAAGCGCGACTTCCTCGACGACATCATCGACATCTCCCAGGACTTCCAGGCCATCCGGAACCCCCTGGCCGACATCGCCAACACCCTGGCCGCCAAGCCCGGCGAGGTCCCCGTGTGGAACCCCGCCGACTACAAGGAGCGCCCGCGGGCGGCCACGCCGTCGTGCACCAGCTGCAAGTCGCGGGACACCTCCACCTGCACCCGCTGCGTCGACGTGTGCCCCAAGGGGGCCGTCCACGTGGACGACGGCGCCATCGAGATCGACGACACCTGCATCAAGTGCGGCCTGTGCGTCTCGGTGTGCCCGAGCGAGGCCTANCACACGCGAGAGATCAACACNGTCAAGCTCTACGACCGCATCGCCGGCGCCGCCGCCAGCCACGAGACCGCCTACGTCACCTGCACCCGGGCCCTCGGGCGCCTGCCCCGGGAGAACGAGGTCGTGCTGCCCTGCGTGGGCGCCGTGCCCTCCGAGACGTGGTTCGCCCTCATGACGCGCTTCCCCAACATCGCCGTCTACCTGCCCCTGGGCATCTGCGACCGCTGCCGCACCACCACCGGCGAGCAGACCTACTGCGACATGATCTCCCGNGCCGAGACCTGGGCGGGCTTTGGCNTGGACCTTGTGGTGGACGAGGCCGACCTCACCTGCGAGGTGCGCCGCAGCTGGCAGCGCAAGGAGTTCGTGGAGAACATCATGAAGAGCGGCGAGCGCCTGGTGAGCCGCACCAACCCCGTGCTCACGGCGGCCAAGCGGGTGCGGGGGCTCCTGGACGCCCACAAGAGGCAGATGGACCAGGTGCAGCACACCCTGGACCGGGCCGTGGGCGTCACCAACGCNAAGAACCGCCGCCGCGTCCTCNCCGACCGCCGCAAGCAGGTCATGGGGGCCCTCCAGNAGCACCCGGAGCNGGCCGGCAACATCGACCTGTACCAGCCGGTGTGCGACATGGCCCTCTGCACGCTCTGCGGCAGGTGCGAGGACGTGTGCCCGGTACGCTGCATCCAGATCGGCGAGGACGGCCGCTGGANCGTGGAGGCGGAGTTCTGCGTGCAGTGCGGGGCCTGCGAGCACGTGTGCCCCACGGGCGCCATCGAGTACGAGTTCTCCGACGCCGAGGAGCTGGTGCTTCCCGACGAGGAGGAGAAGGACCGCCGCGAGCGCGAGGCCGAGTCCAAGGCGGAGCTGGAGCGCCTCAAGGAGCAGGGCCGGAGCCAGGTGCTCAAGGGCCTCGACATGCTGGAGAGGCTCGGCGGCTCACTGGCAGACGACGAGGGCTAGGCCGGCGCCTCAGCGCCCGGGGGCCGCCGTGCGGGGTACAGTGGGAGGAGCACCCTCCAGAAAGGAACCCCCGTNTCTCTCTCCATCGGCATCGTCGGGCTGCCCAACGTGGGCAAGTCCACGGTCTTCACGGCCCTCACCAAGCGCGCCGGCCTGGCCGCCAACTACCCCTTCGCCACCATCGAGCCCAACGTGGGCATCGTGGACGTGCCCGACGCCCGCCTGGGCGAGCTCGCCGCCATCGTGAGCCCCGACCGCATCGTGCCGGCCACCGTGGAGTTCGTGGACATCGCCGGCCTGGTCAAGGGGGCCAATGCCGGCGAGGGCCTGGGCAACCAGTTCCTGGCCAACATCNGTGAGANCGACGCCATCTGCGAGGNCGTGCGCTACTTCTCCGACNCCGACGTCGTGCACGTGGACGGACGGGTGGATCCCGCNGCCGACGCCGACACGATCATGACAGAGCTCATCCTCGCCGACATCGCCACGCTGGACAAGCAGCTGCCCAAGCTGGAGAAGGAGGCCCGCCGCGACAAGGAGCTGGCGCCCAAGCTCGCCGTGGCCCAGCGCCTGCTGGCGTGGCTCAACGACGGCGGCCGCGCCNCGGCCATGGACATGACCGACNACGAGCGCGCCGCCGCCAGGGAGCTCTTCCTGCTCACCATGAAGCCGGTNATCTACGTGGCCAACGTCGACGAGGACAAGGTGGGGGAGACCCCGGTGCCCATCGACGGCCAGACGCCCATCCCTATCTGCGCCGAGGTGGAGGCCGAGCTCGCCGAGCTGGGCGACGAGGAGGCCAAGGACTTCCTGGAGAGCCTGGGCCTGGAGCGGAGCGGCCTCGAGACGCTGGCCCAGACCGCCTATCGCACGCTGGGCCTGCAGAGCTACTTCACCGCCGGCCCCATGGAGGTCAAGGCATGGACCGTCCCCGTGGGCGCCAAGGCACCCCAGGCCGCCGGCGTGATCCACTCGGATTTTGAGCGCGGCTTCATCAAGGCCGAGGTCGCCAGCTACGAGGACTACGTGGAGCTGGGCGGCGAGGCCGGGTGCCGCGCCCAGGGCAAGCTGCGTATGGAGGGCAAGGACTACGTGGTGCAGGACGGCGACGTGATGCACTTTCGCTTCAACGTCTAGGCCCCCTGTCCCACCACCCGNACACTTTTGTCCCAATGGTCGGGCACTTTTGTCCCAGGTCGTACAGTTTCCCCGTCACGCACCACCGTGGCGCGCCGGTCGCGAGACCGCGCCACGGTGGTGCGCTTTTCGGCCGGTCCGCCGGGTTTCCCACACCACAGTGGCGCACCGGCTGCAAGACCGCACTACCGTGGCGCATCCCGGCACCCTGCCGCCCCGCCGCCGGGCCCCGCTCCGCCCTCATCGAGCATGCCAAACCTCGTTCACCCACCCAGTTACCGGTATTTCAGTTGGGCTGTTCCGGCACCCCTCCGGCTCTGCTAGGTTTTTGCTTGGAAAGACTTCAAGGTTCTCGCAGAAAGTGAGCATCGCCATGCAAGAGACTCCGGTCGCCTGGGAGGGCTTCGCCCCGGGCCCCTGGCAGCATGAGGTCNACGTNCGCGACTTCATCCAGCGCAACTACACCCCCTNCGAGGGCGACGAGACCTTCCTCGAGGGTCCCACCGAGGACACCGAGTACCTGTGGGGCGAGGTCATGGACCTCTTTGCCGCCGAGCGTGCCATGGGCGGCGTCATCGCCATGGACACCGACGTCATCTCCACCATCACCAGCCACGGCCCCGGCTACATCGACAAGGGCCGCGAGACCGTCGTGGGTCTGCAGACCGACAAGCCCCTCAAGCGCGCCCTGCAGCCCAACGGCGGCATCCGCATGGCCGTGCAGGCCTGCGAGAGNCACGGCTACCACGTGGACGAGAAGATCGTGGACATCTACACCAACCTGCGCAAGACCCACAACGCGGGCGTGTTCGACGTCTACACCCCCGAGATGCGCGCCTGCCGCCACTCCCACATCATCACCGGCCTGCCCGACGCCTACGGCCGCGGCCGCATCATCGGCGACTACCGCCGCGTGGCCCTCTACGGCCTCGACTTCCTCATCGCCGACAAGAAGCGCCAGAAGGAGGGCACCGAGTCCACGATGACCGAGCCGGTCATCCGCCACCGCGAGGAGCTCTCCGAGCAGATCCGCGCCCTCCAGGAGCTCAAGGAGCTCGGCGCCATCTACGGCTTCGACCTGGGCCGTCCCGCCGAGACGCTGCAGGAGGCCATCCAGTGGCTGTACTTCGGCTACCTGGGTAGCGTCAAGGAGCAGAACGGCGCCGCCATGAGCCTGGGCCGCACCAGCACCTTCCTCGACATCTACGCCGAGCGCGACCTCGCCCGCGGCATCGTCGANGAGCGCCAGGTGCAGGAGTACGTGGACCACTTCATCATGAAGCTGCGCATGGTCAAGTTCGCCCGCACCCCCGACTACAACGAGCTGTTCAGCGGCGACCCCCAGTGGGTCACCGAGTCCATCGGCGGCATGGGCATCGACGGCCGCCCGCTGGTCACCAAGATGAGCTTCCGCTACCTCCACACCCTGGAGAACCTCGGCACGAGCCCTGAGCCCAATCTCACGGTGCTCTGGTCCACCCGCCTGCCCGAGGCCTTCAAGCGCTACTGCGCCAAGATCTCCATCGTCTCGAGCTCCATCCAGTACGAGAACGACGACCTCATGCGCGTGTACCATGGCGACGACTACGCCATCGCCTGCTGCGTGAGCTCCATGCGCGTGGGCAAGGAGATGCAGTTCTTCGGCGCCCGCGCCAACCTGGCCAAGTGCCTGCTCTACGCCATCAACGGCGGCGTGGACGAGGTCGAGGGCACCCAGATCGGCCCCAAGTACCGTCCCGTGGAGGGCGACGTCCTCGACTACGACGACGTCATGGACAAGTTNCACGACATGATGGACTGGCTGGCCGGCGTCTACGTGAACGCCCTCAACATCATCCACTACATGCACGACAAGTACTGCTACGAGCGGCTGCAGATGGCCCTCCACGACGAGCACGTGCACCGCTGGTTCGCCACGGGCATCGCGGGCCTCTCCGTGGTGGCCGACTCCCTCTCGGCCATCAAGTACGCCACCGTGCGCCCCGTCCGCGACGAGCGCGGCATCGTGGTGGACTTCGCGGTGGAGGGCGACTTCCCCCGCTACGGCAACGACGACGACCGCGTGGACGCCATCGCCGCCGAGGTGATCGAGGACTTCATGCACGACATCCGCGGCTACGAGACCTACCGCAAGTCCGTGCCCACCACGTCGGTGCTCACCATCACCTCCAACGTGGTGTACGGCAAGGCCACCGGCTCCACTCCCGACGGCCGCAAGGCCGGCGAGCCCTTCGCCCCCGGCGCCAACCCCATGCACCACCGCGACAGCTGCGGCGCCGTGGCGAGCCTCGCCTCCGTGGCCAAGATGCCCTTCAAGGACNCCCAGGACGGCATCTCCAACACGTTCTCCATCGTGCCGGGCGCCCTGGGCAAGGACGGCGATGTCATGTTCGGCGACCTCGACCTCGACGCCTTGGGCGTGGAGGTGACCTTTGCCAACGATGTCCCCGCTGCCTGCGCCGCCGACGCCTCCGCCCGCGAGGGCGCCGTGGACGTCGACTGCTCGTAGCGCCCGCACCCGACCACCCGACCACCTAGAAGCCCCTACGGAAGGAGCTGCCNTGACCACCAGCGANGTCTCCGCCGACCAGGTCGACAACCTCGTCTCCATGCTCGACGGCTATGCCGAGAAGGGCGGCCACCACCTCAACGTCAACGTCTTCAACCGCGAGACGCTGCTTGACGCCCAGGCTCACCCCGAGAAGTACCCGCAGCTCACGGTGCGTGTCTCCGGCTACGCCGTGAACTTCAACAAGCTCACCCGCGAGCAGCAGGACGAGGTCATCTCCCGCACGNNCCACGAGGCGCTCTAGGCNGATAAGCGCNTGAAAACGACTGAGGACGGGTCGCGCCTGCAGTGTGGGGCGCGACCCGTCCTATGATTGGCGGGGCTGAGGAACGAGGAGGCAGGTGTGGAGAAAGACGAGGCGGGCAAGATCGGGGCGCTGCGGGCCCGGGAGGGTCGCGTGCACTCCATGGAGACCATGGGCACCGTCGACGGCCCGGGCACGAGGCTCGTGGTCTTCTGCCAGGGGTGCCCCATGCGCTGCGCCTACTGCCACAACCCCGACTCCTGGGACCCGGCGGCCGGCTCCGTGACCACGGCGGGGGAGGTGCTCGACCTCTTCGAGCGCAACCGCCCCTTCTACCGCCGCGGCGGCATCACGCTCTCCGGCGGCGAGCCCATGCTGCAGCCCGACTTCGCCGCCGCCGTGTTCGCCCTGGCCCATGCCGCGCCGGCGGGGCGCATCCACACGTGCCTGGACACCTCGGGCATCGCCTTCTCGGCCGCCTCGCCCGAGCGCCACGCCGCCCTGCTCGACGAGTNCGACCTCGTGCTGCTGGATGTCAAGCACGCCNTCGACGAGGGGCACAGGGAGCTCACGGGCAAGGCCGCCGGCAACCCCCGGGCCCTGGGCGACGAGCTCGCCCGCCGCGGCACGCCTGTGGTGGTCCGCCACGTGGTGGTGCCAGGCATCACCGACGACCCTGAGGAGCTCGCCGCCCTGGGTCGGCTCATCGCCCGCTGGGACAACGTCGTGGGCCTCGACCTGCTGCCCTACCACACCATGGGCGTGGGGAAGTACCGGGCGCTGGGCCTGGACTACCCCCTGGAGGGCGTGTCCGCGCAGGAGAAGGGCGCCATCCCGGGGCTGCGCCGACAGGTGCTGGAGGCCCGCGCCGCGGCCCGGTCCGACCGCGGTTGACAGGGGCCCGCCCC
>NZ_CAJMXC010000059.1:0-12111 GCF_905219715.1 Olsenella sp. CU969 | reverse complement strand
TCTACGGGCCCGTGGCCCCGGAGCCCCCCGACGAGGCCACCCCCACGCCCGCCGAGGTCGACGCCGCCGGCGAGGGCATCCTCAAGCGCGACGGCACCCGCAGGAAGCCCCGCTTCGTGACGCTGCTCGGCCATACCGTGTCGGTCACGGCCGCCAGCTACGCCGTGCTGCTCCTCGTGGCCGGCGTCTTCCTCGTCCCGCTGTTCGGCACCCTCGCCTCCGAGGCCATCTTCGACGTGGCCCGCGGCGGCGTGCGTGGCAACCTCGACGTCACCGTCGTGGTGTTCGTCGTGGAGTCGGTGCTCATGCTCGCCCTCGCGGCGGGGCTCTTCGCCATGGCGCTGCGCATCCTCCAGGGCGACAGCGCCCATCGCCTGGCCCTTTGCGAGGGCTGCATCCTCCTGCTCACGGGCGTCATCCTCTGCCACGTGATGGTGTTCGGCATGACGAGCGTGCTCATCGTCTACGGGCTCCTCGCCGCCCTGCTCGTGGCCCTGCACTCCTACTGGGACCCGGAGCTCGCCCTCGAGCGCGCCAACCGCCGCACCGACACCGAGTCGCTCAAGGCCATGGTCTTCTCCAAGGACGAGCGCACCACCATCCCCGGCAGGCGCTCGGGCACCGGCTACATCACGCTGAACTTCTTCAACCTGTTCTGGATATTCACCATCGCGTCGGTCCTCGGCCTCATCGTCGAGACGGTCTACTTCTTCATCGGGAACCACTGGTGGATGGACCGCGCCGGCATGCTGTGGGGCCCGTTCTCGCCCATCTACGGCTTCGGCGCCTGCCTCATGACCATCGCCCTCAACCACTTCCACAACAGGCCCGTGCCGGTGATCTTCCTTGTGAGCGCCGTCATCGGCGGTGCCTTCGAGTTCTTCACCAGCTGGTTCATGCAGTACGCGTTCGGCGTGACGGCGTGGAACTACAGCGGCACCTTCCTCAACATCGACGGCCGCACCAACTTCTTCTACATGTGCTGCTGGGGCCTGCTCGGCCTCGTGTGGGTGAAGCTGCTGCTGCCCGTCATGCTGTACTTCATCAAGCGCATCCCCTGGGGCTGGCGCTACACCCTCACCACCATCTGCGCCATCTTCATCATCTTCGACGGCGTGGCCACCCTCACCACCCTCGACTGCTGGTACCTCCGGGAGGCCGGCGTGCCGCAGACCAACCCCATCGAGCGGTTCTGTGCCGTGCATTACGACAACGAGTACATGGCCGATCGCTTCCAGACCATGACGATGGAGGTGTCGTCGAGCGCGAGGACGCAGTAGGGTCGTTCCGGCCGGGGCTCCCGCGACGTGNGCCCCGGCCTTGCGCGGGCGCCCCTCAGCGCCTCCGCAGGGCCTTGAACAGCAGCACCCCCACCGCCGTTCCCGCCGCCGCCCCCAGGACCGCCCGCACCGCGGGGCGGTCCAGCCCCAGCCAGCGCCGGGCATTGTCGAGGGTGCGCTTGCGCCCGATGTAGCGCTGGTACCGCCTCATCTCCGCGGGGTCCAGCGGCCCGGTCTCGTCGAAGACGGGCTCGCCGCCCAGTGCGGCGCCCCCGCCCAGCAGTTGATGGACGGTCTCCGTCGTGGCTTGGGCCGCCTGGGAGACGCGTGTCTGCATGTAGCCGCTGGCCAGGACGCCGAGCAGGTCCATGATGTAGTCGCGCACCTCGGGCTCGGCCCCGGCGATCCGGGCCGTGACGCCGGCCACGATCTCCGGGTCGCCGCTCATGAGGTCCGAGAGGCCCTCCACGCCCACATCCTGCAGCGAGTCGAAGAACGCCGTGAACACGTGTCGGCGCTTCTCGCGGTCGGCGGAGTCGAGCCACGAGTCGAAGGCGCGGTTCACCGCCCTGGCCTCCGGCAGGNTNCCCGGCGACTCCACGAACGACGGCCCCAGCACCTGCCAGCTCAACGCGGAGTGCTGCATCACGCCGCGCTCGTCCGAGGCCACCACCTTGGTGGGCTCGCCCACCGAGAGGAGCTGGCCCACCACGTCGAACTCCGGCACGTAGGTGCGGATGCGGTCACGCACCGGGGCGATGCTCTCCTCGGGCAGGACCTCGGGGTCGAAGCCCGGGCCGTCGTTGTTCCAGATGACCGAGACCTTCCCGCGCACGGCCTCGCCGCACATGGCGGCGCCGTAGACCGCCAGGTTGCCTCCCTTGGAGTGGCCGCCCACCATGATGGGGGCCGGCACGTCCCCGCAGGTGACGTCGAGGTAGGTGGCCGCGTCGGTCTGCGACGGCACCACGTCGTAGGTCATCTCGAAGTCCTCGCGCCATCCCACGACCGTGTCGTCGGTGCCCCGGAAGGTCACGTAGGTGGACCCGTCCGACAGCCCCACGTGGAAGACGCAGAGCNGCTCGCCGCTGCGTGCGTCGAGCCGGGCGTGGAGGCGCCCCAGGCGGGCGGCGNGGAACCGCCGGCCGGCCGCCAGTTTCTGCGGGAGCAGGNCCNTGTAGGGNGAGACCACGCCGGCCCAGCCGTAGATCTGTTCCTTGCCGTTGACCTCGAGGAAGCGCTCGGCCGCCTCGGCCATGGTCACGGTCCCGCCCTCGGCGACCGTGGGCACCACGCCCTCCAGGGCGCAGTAGGACAACTGCGCCAGCACGACGTTGTCCACCTCGTTGAAGGGCACGGCCTCCAGGGGCACGTCCCCGTACCAGTCGAGATAGTCGAGAATGTCTGCCACGCGCCCTCCTTGGCTCTCCTTGTGGTTCTGATGATGTGTACCCCTGCCCACACCCTGAAACCCCTGCGGTCACTACCATGGCATGAACCACAAAACGAATGTTCGCAGGGAGGGACACTTTGAATCGATCCGTGGGCACCCGCGCCCTCTGCACCGTNCTGGCGGGGACCCTGACCGTGGGTGCCGGGGCTGCCCTCGTGGGGTGCGACGCCTCGACGCCTGCGACGGCGACCCAGGGCCAGGGGGTCCAGGGGCGCCGCTTCACCGTACCCCAGGCGTACTTCGACTCCAAGGACGAGGGTGCCAGCAGGCGCGCCCTNGAGGAGGCCGGCGGCNCCGACATCGTGCGCGACTCCGACGGCAACTACACCGTGACCATGAGCGACACCGCCTTCGAGGCCTTCTGCGAGGCCGACCTCGACCGCACNCGCCAGCTGCTGGACGCCNTTCCCAACTCGCCCGACTTCCCGCAAGTGAGCGCCATCGCCTACAACGACGGCCTCACCGAGGTCACGCTCACCTGCACCAAGGCCGGCATGGGCAGCCAGGGGGAGAACGCCGCCAGCACGGTCATCTACGCCGCCTGCCTGCACCAGGTCATCGTCGGCGACGACCTCGCCTGCACCGTCCGGTTGGTGGACGGCCAAGGGCAGGTNCTGGACACCTACGGCGCCCCCGCCGACGCCTAGGACACGCCCCAGCCGCCGTCTTCCGCCATCAAGGCCCGTACTTTGGGACGGGCCTTTCTTTATGCANAAGCANATCAGAAATATGCATATATAATTGCGGGATACCTCGATGTCNTAAAACATGTTGAATCCTAGCTGACAGCTCAACGGATCGGGATGACCCACGCATGCCTATCAATATAAGAATCTGTCCCTCTTGGGAGCTCCGTCGCTCCACGGAATCGCCCTGTATCGAGAAAGGCAAAAACGTAGGAAGACAACTGGATTGTTTTTATCACATACCGAATCCAACCGCACGGGGCGGCTCGGCGTTTAGCTCCTCGTGGTCTTTCTCGGATGTTGCCATCGCCAACGGTCGAAGCGTCATGGCCGGAGGGCGGGGGCCGAGATGTTTGCAGAATATTCAGTCGATTCGACAATGCGTGGCGTGTCGTCCAGGGATGCGGGATAAGGAGTGCATCGACGGCCGTCGTACTCTCATCGGGGGAGCCGGATCGAACCCCGATGATGCGACCTTAACGTGGGGTTCTCGAAAAGTTTGGCGCATATCAGACTAATTAGGTTTTGTTTCTAGACAAGAGCGCCGAGAAGTAACAGAATATGCATGACCATTCTCACCTCGAGTGCCGGGAGGAGTTTCCCAATGAAGAGCATGGACGGCGCCGCTGTGTTCAAGGCGCTGGCAGATGAGAACCGTGTCGACATCGTCCGGTTCATCGCGAGGCATCCCGGCGTGACCGCCAGTGCTCTGCTCGACCGTCTCGACATCGCCCAGTCTACCCTCTCCCATCACATGAAGGTGCTGCTGAGTGCCGGCATCGTCGTGTGCAAGCGCAAGGGCAAGTGGACCCACTACTCCATCAACATCGAGACGGTGGACCGCATCGAGCGCTTCGTCGGCGCCTTGAGGCCCGCCCGCACGGCCAAGTCCCACCGCGCGCGCCCCATGGGCGAGGTCGCCGAGACCGAGACCACGGTCATCCGCATGAGCGGGCAGGACATCGAGGCGGAGGACCTCGAGGGGGTCGCGGCCGAGGAGTAGGTGCTCCCGCATCGGCTATACTCTCAGTGAAAAGTTATTTTCCCCGGTTCTGACTACGGTCGGGAACCGGGGGTTTCTTTTTGCGGCGGGAGGACCCCATGCTGGAGCTCAAGGACGTCGTCAAGACCTAACCTGTGGGAGACGGCGAGGTGGCGGCCCTGCGCGGGGTATCCCTGGCGNNTCGNACAAGCGAGTTCGTGGCCGTCCTCGGCCAGTCGGGCTGCGGCAAGACCACGCTCCTCAACATCGTGGGCGGCCTCGACCAGTACACGTCGGGCGACCTGCTCGTGAACGGCCGGTCCACCAAGGGCTACTCCGACGCCGACTGGNACGCCTACCGCAACCACTCCGTGGGCTTCGTGTTCCAGAGCTACAACCTGATCCCGCACCAGACGGTGCTTGCCAACGTGGAGCTCGCGCTCACGCTNGNCNGCGTCTCGGCGGCCGAGCGCACGCGCCGTGCCACCGAGGCCCTGGAGCGGGTGGGCNTGGGCGACCAGCTCGCCAAGAAGCCGGCCATGATGAGCGGCGGCCAGATGCAGCGCGTGGCCATCGCCCGCGCCATCGTCAACGACCCCGACATCATCCTGGCCGACGAGCCCACGGGCGCCCTCGACTCCAAGACGTCGGTGCAGATCATGGACCTGCTCGAGGAGNTCTCCAGGGACCGTCTCGTGGTCATGGTCACACACAACCCCGAGCTCGCCGAGGATTACGCCACCCGCATCGTGCGCCTCTCCGACGGCCAGGTGCTGTCAGACTCCAACCCGCCCACGGCCGCCGAGCTCGCCGCCGAGCCCATGGACCCCAAGCCCCGCCACACGCACCTACCGTTCCTCACGGCCTTGGCCCTCTNGGCCAACAACCTGCGCACCAAGAAGGGTCGCACCGTCCTCACGGCGTTCGCCGGAGCCATCGGCATCATCGGCATCGCGCTCATCCTGTCGCTCTCCAACGGCATGAACGACTACATCGCCGGCATCGAGTCGGACACCATGGGCGCCTACCCCATCACGATCAGCCGGCAGACGGTGGACATGATGGGGGCCATGAGCGAGGACTCCATCAACGAGCGTATGGAGATCGCGGGCTATGGCACGGGCGGCGACGGTGGGCAGGAGGACGCCATCGTCTCCAACAACGTCGTGGCAAAGACCGTCGAGCAGATCGACACGCTGGTGAAGACCAACAACCTCGGCGCCTTCCGCTCCTATATAGAGGGACACCATGCGGACATAGGCCCCTACGTCACCGCGATCTCCTACGACTACGAGGTGTCGCCCCAGGTGTGGCGTGAGGACGAGGGCGGCGGCGTGAGCCGGGTGTCTCCCCGCACGCTGTTCNACGGGGCCGGCACCATGGCGCAGTCCATGATGGCATCCAACGCCACGACCTCCTCGCAGTGGAGCCAGCTCGTCGACGACGAGTCGCTCCGCGAGGGGCAGTACGATCTCAGGTCCGGCCGCTGGCCGGAAGGGGAGGGCGAGGTGGCCCTCGTGGTGGACGAGAGCGGCCGCGTGAGCGACTTCGTGCTCTACACCCTCGGCCTGATCGACGAGGGCTNCATGGACGNGCTCGTCTCCTCGGTCGAGAAGGGCGAGGAGGTGGAGGACCCGGTGCACACCGTGGCCTTCGACGACGCCATCGGCAGGACCTACNCGGTGTTCTCGCCCTCACAGCTTTACCAGGAGCAGGACGGCGTGTATGTGGACAAGGGCGACGACGCCCCGTACGTGGCGTCCCGGATGGCCGACGGCGTGCCCGTGGAGGTCGTGGGCGTGCTCCAGGCCAAGGACGGCGCCCCGATGACCGGCGGTGTGGTCTACACCGGGGCGCTCGCCCGCAGGCTCATGGCCGTGGCGGCCGAGCAGCCGGTGGTGAGGGCGCAGCTTGCCGACCCCGACAGGAACGTGCTCACGGGCGAGGCCTTCGAGGACGACGGCGGCTCCGCGGCGGCCGGCGTCGATGCGGCAATGAACACCATGACCTCGATGTTCTCCCGCACGGACTTTGCCGGTGGGGCCCGTGTCGCCGACGGCCCGTGGCGTGGCGGGGCCGTGGTGACGGCCGGTGTCTGGCACGCGCCCGAGACCGTGACGCTGCACCTCGTGGACGCCGAGGCGGCGGCACCCGGGGACGGCGCAGGGGATGCCGGCGGCGATGGGGCCGGGGACGCCGGTACGGGCGACACGCCGGCGCCGGGCGGCGACACCGTCACGGTGGACCTCTCCAAGCTGAGCCCGGAGCAGCGCGCCCTCGTGCAGGCGCTCCTCTCGGGCGACGTCTCGGCCGACGAGCTGCAGGAGCGCATCCGCGAGATGGTGCTCGACAGCATCACGCCGGAGGAGATCCTCTCGCGGCTCACCCCCGAGCAGAAGCAGCAGGTCGTGCAGGCGATACTCGCCGACGTCACGCCCGAGCAGATGATGGCCATGCTCACCGAAGACCAGCGCGTCCAGCTCATGGCCGACGTCGTGAAGGGCCTCTCCGACGAGCAGAGGCAGCNGCTGGCCCAGCAGCTCGGCGTGCAGGTGGACCCGGCCCAGATCCTGGCCGCCATGACGCCCGATCAGCGCGACGCCATGGCGCGCGAGTTCATGGCCTCCGACGCCGGCAAGGCCCTTATGGGGCAGTACCTGGGCTCCATCGACAAGGACGCGCTGCTCGCCGAGTACATGAAGACCGTGGACACCGACGCCCTCATGCGACAGTACATGGAGAGCATGGACACGTCGACGCTCGTGGCGCAGTACCTGCAGGGCGTGGACACCGAGGCCCTCATGGAGCAGTACCTGTCGTCGCTCACGCCCGAGCAGCTGGCCGAGATGGCGGGCATGACGGCGCCCACCCAGGAGCAGATCGACGCCCTCATGGCCCGCTACTCCGGCGACACGCCGCGCACCTACGACGACGTGCTGGTAAAGCTGGGGTACGCCACCGAGGACCGGCCGGAGCGGATCGTCATCTACCCCTGCGACTTCGAGGCCACGAGGGGTGTGGAGGACTTCATCGCCGGCTACAACGCCCAGGCCAAGACCGACGCCGACAAGGTCACCTACAACGACCTCGTGGGCATGATGACGAGCTCCATCACCGACATCATCAACATGATAACCATGGCCCTGCTGGCGTTCGTGGCCATCTCGCTGGTGGTGAGCTCCATCATGATCGCCATCATCACCTACATCNCGGTGCTCNAGCGCACCAAGGAGATCGGCGTGCTGCGGGCCATCGGCTCCTCCAAGGGCGACGTNACGCGCATCTTCACGGCCGAGACCTTCATCGAGGGGCTGCTGGCCGGCCTCATCGGCGTGGCAGTGGTCGTGCTCATCGACATCCCCATCTGCATCGTGGTGGAGCAGAACTACGGCGTCGCGGGCATAGCGGTGCTGCCCCCGGTGGACGGCCTGATGCTCGTGGCCATCTCGGTGGCGCTCACGCTGGCGGCGGGGTTCATCCCGTCGCGCATGGCCGCGAGGAAGGACCCGGTGGAGGCGCTGCGCAGCGAGTAGGGTGGGACAAAAGTGCCCGACCATTGGGACAAAAGTGTCCGGGTGTTGGGACAGGTCGGGCCCCCTGCGTCTGACGATGCAGGGGGCCCTTCGAGTCGCTCTCGGTGGTGCGGGTTACTTTGCGGCGGGGGTCACGAGGTCGGCCTTCACGCCGTTGTNGGAGCCGANGACGCCGNCCTGCNCCATCTGNGCGATCTNGTCGTCGGTTTAGCCCAGGCCCTTGAGGATCTCGACGTTGTTCTCGCCGAGGTTGGGGGCGCGCTTGTAGTCGGGCTTNTAGTTGGCGAGGCTGAAGGGCAGGCCGATGGTCTTGAAGGAGCCGCGGGCCTCGTCCTGGTCGATGGTGACGATGGTGCCGTCTCTGTTGAGGTCGGGGTCGTTCTCCAGCTCGTACCAGTCNAGCACGGGGCCCACGGGNNCGCCCTACTCGCCGAGCATCGTGGTGAGGGTGTCNTTGTCGTACTGCATGGTGAACTGCTCCACGCGGGCGTAGACCTCGGCCTTGTGCTCGTCGCGCCCGTTGGGCGTGGAGAACTTGGGGTCGGTGAGCCAGTCCTGGAAGCCAAGGGCGTTGCAGAAGTTCTCAAAGCCCTTGGGCGACTGCTGGATGACGATGTAGACGTAGGCGTTGGGGTCGGTCTCCCAGCCCTTGGCGCGGTAGCACCAGCCCAGCACCAGGCCGCCCTCGGCGTTCTCGGGGCGCGGCACGGCCTTGCCCCACTTGTAGCCGGGGTAGCAGGCGTAGTAGCTGAGCTCGTGCAGGTGGTCGAGAATCAGCTGGTCGCGGAGCTTGATGCGGCAGAGGTTGAGCACGGCGTTCTGCATGGACTGGTACACATAGGTGCCCTCGCCGGTGTGCTCGCGCTGCATGAGGGCGGCGAGGATGCCGATGCACAGGTGCATGCCGGTGTTGGAGTCGCCCAGGGCGGCGCCGGACTGGGTGGGAACGTTGAAGTCGCCGGTGTTCCAGCCGGTAGTGGAGGCGGCGCCGCCGGCGCACTGGGCCACGGGCTCGAAGGCCTTCACGTGGGCATAGCGGCTGCCCTGGTTGAAGCCCTTGAGGGAGGCCATGATGCACTTGGGGTTGATGGCGTGCACCTGCTCCCAGCCAAAGCCCAGCTTCTCCACGTCGCCCGGGCCGATGTTCTCGACGAAGACGTCGGCGTCCTTGAGGAGGTCGGTGAGCACCTTCTTGCCGGCGTCGTCCTTCATGTCGAGGGTGAGGGACTTCTTGTTGGCGTTGAGCTGCAGGTAGTACAGGGAGTACGACCCGTCCCCGTCGTTCATCTCGTTACGGGTGGGGTCGCCGCCTTGAACATTCTCGAGTTTGATGACCTCGGCGCCGAGCCAGGNGAGGANCTGGGTGCAGGAGGGGCNGGACTGGACCTGGGTCCAGTCGATGACCTTGATGCCGGCGAGGGGCGCCGTGTTGGTGGTGTCTGCCATGGGATTCCTTCCTTCGAACCGTGGAGGCCGCCTTCGGGCGGTCTGGGCGATGATGGCTCTCGTGGTCGTGGGTACCCGTGGCCTCCGGGGTCCCNACGGGGTGTCCCCAAGTCCACAATCACTCTACATAAATATAATTTTATAAATCTGACAGAAAAAACAGTGGACTCTACCTCATGTAATAAAGGGACTTGAGATGTATTACGTCCGCTTTTTTTGGGTTCGGGCGCCAGAGCGACGCGGTTCNNGGGAAGNNACCCCGTNCGATGAAGCGGCTCTGCCACCGCATATGACATTGGAGGTACACGTGAGCAACCAAACCGCCGCCCCGAATCAGGGTCTCACCGACGGCATGCATTTCCTCGCCGACACCTTGATCGCCAACGGCGTNAAGAACATGTACGGCGTGGTGGGCATCCCCGTCACCGATTTTGCCCGTATCGCNCAGGCCAAGGGCGTCAAGTACGTGGGTATGCGCCACGAGGCCGACGCCGGCAACGCCGCCGCGGCCGAGGGCTTCCTCACCGGTCGTCCCGGCGTCTTCCTCACGGTCTCGGCCCCCGGTTTCCTCAACGGTCTCGCCTCCCTCAAGGAGGCCACCGAGAACGGCTGGCCCTGCATCCAGCTGGCCGGCTCCTCGGTCCGTCACACCGTCGACCTCCACGAGGGCGAGTACGAGGGTCTCGACCAGCGTGCCTACGCTGTACCCTTTGCCAAGGACTCGTTCCGCATCGACCGCATCGAGGACATCCCCCTGGGTATCGAGCGCGCCATCCGCACCGCCACCACCGGCCGTCCCGGCGGCGTGTATGTGGACATGCCGGACGACCTCATGGGCCAGACCATGGATGAGGACGCCGCCCAGAAGATCCTGTTCACGGCCGAGAACCTGAACCCGGCGCAGCCCGNCGACCAGGCTATGGTCGAGAAGGCCCTGACGCTGCTCGAGAACGCCAAGAACCCCATGATCGTCGTGGGCAAGGGCGCCGCCTACGCCCGCGCCGAGAAGGAGGTCGCCGAGTTCGTCGACAAGACGAACATCCCCTTCCAGCCCATGTCCATGGCCAAGGGCCTCATCCCCGACGACGACCCCCACTCCACCGCCTCCTGCCGCGGCCTCGCCCTGCGCANGGCCGACGTCATCCTGCTCATCGGCGGCCGCCTCAACTGGATGCTCGGCTACGGTGGGGGCAAGAAGTACAACCCCGACGTCAAGTTCATCCAGATCGACATCGACGGTGCCGAGTTCGGCAACGCCCGCCACATCGACTGCCCGCTCCTCGGTGACATCAAGACCGTCATGGGGCAGCTCGTGGACGGCCTGTCCTCCCACAAGATCCAGGCCAGCCAGGAGTGGATCGACCTCCTCGCCGCGGACACCAAGAAGAACNACGAGCGCTTNGGCGGNGCTGAGACGGCCGACACCGTGCCGATGACCCACCAGAACGCCCTGGGCGCCATCAAGCGCGTGCTCGACAAGAACCACGACGTCTACGTGACCAACGACGGCGCCAACACCCTGGACGACTGCCGCGACATCGTCGACATGTATCTGCCCCGCCACCGCCTCGACTGCGGCACCTGGGGCGTCATGGGCGTGGCCATGCCCTACGCCATCGCCGCCGCCGTCACCACCGGCAAGCCCGNGGTGTCCATCTCCGGCGACTCCGCCTACGGCTTCGCGCCCCTCGAGGTCGAGACGGCCTGCCGCTTCGACCTCCCCATCGTCACCATCGTCCTCAACAACGGCGGTATCTACCGCGGCGACTTCGAGGCCCTCGGCGACTCCGGCGACNCGAGCCCGCTGACGCTGGACGCCTGCGCCCACTACGAGAAGGTGGGCGAGGCCTTCGGCGCCACCGGCTACTTCGCCACCACGCCCGCCGAGCTCGAGGCCGACCTCACCGAGGCCCTGGCCTCCGGCAAGCCCGCCTTCATCAACGTGCAGCTCTCCGTCCACGCCGGCGTCGAGTCCGGCCACATCGGCGACCTCAACCCCAAGCCCGTCGTCGGCCCCCTCGCCACGAGCGAGTGCGAGGACCTGAACGAGGAGGTCGTGGACGGCAAGCTCGTCCAGGAGAAGCCGGCCCAGTAAGCCGCGAGGCCATCGTGCGGGGTCGCCTTGGCGGGNGGCCCCGCACCCGAGGAGAAAANCGCATCCATGATCAAGATCATCGTCAACGACATCGTGCCGATCCTTGTGATCATGGCCCTTGGCTACATCTGCGGTCGCGTCCATTATTTCGACGACGACCAGCGCCAGGGCCTCAACAAGGTCGTGCTCGACATCGCCCTGCCCGCAGCCCTGTTCGTCTCCATCGTCAAGGCCACCCGCGAGATGCTCGCGAGCGACNTGGTGNTCACGANCCTGTCCCTCGTGGGCGTGACGGGCATGTTCATGCTCAGCTACCTGCTGTGCAAGAAACTGTTCCACCACACCACCCAGGAGGCCGCCGTCTGCGCCCTCATCGCCGGCTCGCCCACCATCGGGTTCCTCGGCTTTGCCGTCCTCGACCCGATCTACGGCAACGACGTGACCACCAACCTGGTCATCGGCATCGTGTCCATCGTGGTCAACGCCGTGACCATTCCGCTCGGCTTCTACCTCATCAACAAGGGCCAGAGCGAGATGCGCGCCAAGGCCGCCAAGGGCACCAAGGCCGTGCCCGCCGCCTCCGCCGCCGTCCCGGCTGCCGGCTCGGCTGCCGTCGACGACGCCAAGGCCCCGAGT
>NZ_CAJMXC010000058.1:0-12150 GCF_905219715.1 Olsenella sp. CU969 | reverse complement strand
TCCCGGCCCCCTCCCCCGCCTCGGAAGCGGGAGCGGGCTCAGGCTCGGCCTTAGGGGCCTCCTCGGGGGCGTCCTTCGGCGCGGCCTTGGCGGCCGCCCGCTCCCGGGCGCCGTCCACGAGGGAGGCCACGGCATCCACGACCTCGTCGGCCGTCATGGAGGTGGAGTCCAGGCGCACGGCGTCGTCGGCGCAGCGGAGCGCGCCCACGGCGTGGGCCTCGTCGCCGGCGTCGCGAGCCAGGATGTCGCGGCAGATGCGCCCGTAGAGGGCCAGGTCGCGGACCTCGGCGCCGGGGGTGCGGGGGTCGGTGCCCTCACGCTCCATGGTGCGGCGGCGGGCCCGGGCCGCGGCGTCGGCGGAGAGGAACACCTTCACGTCGGCGTCGGGGAAGACCACGGTGCCCATGTCGCGACCCTCGGCCACCACGTCGCCGGCGGCGCCCACGGCGCGCTGCTGGGCCACCATGGCCTCGCGCACGGCGGGGACGCCCGAGACGGCGCTCACGTTGGAGTCCACCTCGNCCGTGCGGATGNCNGAGGTGACGTCGCGGNCGTCGANGAGCACCGTGGGCGCGCCGCCGGGCTCGGCGGCCGGGCCGAAGGCGATGGTGACCGAGCGTGCCAGGGCGCCGAGGGCGCAGGCGTCGGAGGGGTCNACGCCCCGCTCGAGGGCCGCCAGGGTCACGCAGCGGTACATGGCGCCGGTGTCCAGGTAGGTGAGCCCCTCGCGACGGCCCAGGGCCCTNGCCACGGTGGACTTGCCGGACCCCGCGGGGCCGTCGATGACCACGATCATTGATTCTCCTCCTTCTCCAGGGCGGTGCGCGCCCTGCCTCGGGCCGCCACCTCCTCGGGCGTGAGCCCCATGGCACTGACCATAAGCCTGGACGAGCCGTCGCCGACGAAGATCTGCGACGAGACGTTGCCTATGGCCATATCCCAGAATCTGTCCACTTCCATACCGTAGGCGGCGCCGAGGAGGGCCCTCGTCATGCCGCCGTGGGTGACGCAGGCCACGCGCCCCCCGAAGCCGCGGGCGTCCTCGAGGAAGTCCGCGGCCCGTCCCATGAGGTGCTCGAACGACTCGGCGCCCGGCGCGGGGCGCGAGCGCCCGTCCGGGCCCACGGGCCAGGGGAACGCGAGGCCGCGCTCCCGGCCCTCGGCCGCCGTGAGCCCCTCGAGCGCGCCGAAGTCTATCTCGACGAGGCGCCCCTCCACCTCGGGCTCGATCCCGAGACAGAGCGCCGCCCCGAAGGCGATGGAGCGGCAGCGCACGAGCGGCGACGTCAGGATGCGGTCGGGGCGCCAGTCCNCGAGGGCCCGCACGGCCCGGGNGCACTGCAGGGCGCCGCGGTCGGACAGCTCGACGTTGCGCCGGCCCGAGAAGAGGTGGGCGGTGTTGCCCAGGGTCTCGGGGTGGCGCATGAACAGGACCTCGCTCACGGGCGCCCTCCCCTCCCCCTGCGGCGTGCGGCGGCCTCGGCCTTCACGCCGTCGAGCTCCCGGGCCTCCCCGTCCGTGAGGGGGCGCCAGGCGCCCTCGGCGAGCCCTCCCAGGCGTACGGGGCCGAAGCCGTCCCGGTGCAGCCGCACCACCGGGTGGCCGATGGCCTGGAGCATGCGCTTGACCTGGTGCTTGCGGCCCTCGTGNATGGTGAGGGCCACGACCGACATGCCCTCGGGAACCCCGTGGGGCGCCACGGCCGCCACGCGCGAGGAGCGCGGCGAGAGCACGTGGCCGCGGGCGGGCGCGCAGGGGCCGTCGTCGAGCNCGNTGCAGTNGTGGAGCGGCTCCAGCTCGTGGGGGCGCACGACGCCCTCTACGAGGGCCACGTNGTCCTTGGACTTCTCGGCGGACGGGTGGGCGAGCGCCTGGCCGAGGTCGCCGTCGGTGGTGAAGAGGAGCAGCCCCGTGGTGTCGCCGTCGAGGCGCCCCACCGGGAAGAGCCCGGGGTGCTCGGCCACGGGCTCGAGCTCGGCCACNNAGGGACGGCCCCTGGGGTCGCGCATGGTGGTGAGGTAGCCCGCCGGCTTGTTGAGCACGATGGTGAAGGGGCCGTCCCCGAGGAAGACATGCCGGCCGTCCACGCGCACCTCGTCCACGGCGGGGTCCACCTTGCTGCCGAGCTCGGTGACCGTCGCGCCGTTCACCGTCACGCGGCCGGCGGTCATGAGGTCCTCGGAGCCGCGGCGGCTGGCCACGCCGGCCCGGGCGAGGAACTTCTGGAGCCGCATGGGCACCACGGCAGGCGCGCCCTCACTCGTCGTCATCGTCGTCCACCTCCAGGAGGCCCGGGTCGATGTCGTCCAGCACGTCGCCTGTGACCTCGACCTGCCCCGTCACGANCTCCTCGTCCCGCTCNGCGCCGACCTGCCCCGCGCCATCGTCGGCCGGGGCCGGGGCCGCGCGGCCTCCCAGACGCTCGATGATGAACCGGCGCGAGGCCTCGTCGGGGGCGAAGTCCTNCAGGGGCGGCAGCGCCTTGATGGACGAGAGGCCGAACCGCTCGAGGAACGCCGTGGTGGTGCCGTAGAGCACGGCGTGGCCGCGGTCCTTGTCGCGCCCGGCCTCGCGCACGAGGCCCTTGTCGATGAGGGAGGCGATGACGCCCTCGGAGTTCACCCCGCGCACGGCCTTGACGCCCTCACGGCTCACGGGCTGGTGGTAGGCGATGACGGCGAGGGTCTCGAGGGCGGCCTGGGAGAGCTTGCGGGTGTCCCAGGAGGCCACGAGGCGCTCCACCTGGTCGTGGTAGGCCGGGTGCGTGAACAGCCGCCAGCCGCCGGCCACCTGCCTGAGCTGGATGCCGCGGTTGGCGTCCTGGTACTCGGCGGAGAGGTCCGCGAGCGCCTCCACCGCCTCGCCCGGCGCGATGCCGAGCACCTTGGCCACGGTGGTGGCGGGCAGNGGGTCGGAGGACACGAGCAGCAGCGCCTCTATGCAGCCCTTCTGGAAGTCGGCCGGCAGGCGGTCGAGGGTCTCGTTCATAGGTCGTCCTCCATGTCCTGGATGTCGGTGGGCTCGTAGGGCCCCGAGCCCTCCACGCAGGNGACGTCGATGTCGCCGAAGAGCTCCCTCTGGGAGAGCCGCACCATGCCGCGCTTGAANAGCTCGAGGATGGCGAGGAAGGTCACCACCACGGTCTCGGGGNCGCGGGAGCCGTCGAGGAGCTCCGAGAAGNTGGCGAACCNGNGGGAGCGCACCACGCGGTCCACGCTCGCGGCCGTGAGGGCCACGGGGAGCCGCTTGGGCGCCACGTGCTCCGCCTCGAGGAGGAACCCCTGTCGGCGCGACTCGCAGTCGGCGCAGATGACGGCCAGCCCGCGCAGGGTGACGCCCTTGAGGAAGTCGGGCATGACGCCCAGGNACTCCGGGTCGGGNCCGGNNGTGCGCGGANGCATGCGCGACTCCGCCTCCATGCGGGCNCCGAGCGCCGCGCCGGCGTTGCGGAACTGCTTGTAGGCCATGAGCCGGGCCACGAGGACGTCGCGGGCCTCGTCCGGCGAGAGGTCGAGCAGGTCGTCCTCGTCCTCCTCGTCGCCGCGGGGGCGGCCGGCGCCGTCCTCGGGGACGAGGGAGGCGGCCTTGATGTCGAGCAGCGTGGACGCCACGAGGACGAAGTCGCTCGCCACGTCGAGGTCCATCTCGCCCATGCGCTCGACCTCGGCCAGGTACTGGTCGGCCACCTCGGCGACGCTGATGGCGCCGATGTCCACCTTCTGGCGGCTCACGAGCGACAGCAGCAGGTCGAAGGGGCCCGAGAACGAGCCGGTCTGCACCCGGAACGACACCTACAGGCCACCTCCCCAGAGCATGACGTCGTAGAGGCTGCCGGCGGTGACGTCGAAGTACGCGCCGAGCGGGTTCACGTGCAGGAAGTCGGGCAGCAGGTAGAGCACGACGATGAGCACGGGCATGGCGTAGCGCTGCACCTGGTAGTAGGCGTCGAGGGCGCGGCCCTTGAGGAAGAAGCCGATGNCGTNGGNGCCGTCGANCGGCNGCGGCNGGATGANGTTGAAGAAGCAGAGCACGAGGTTGACCCACACGTAGTCGGCCAGCACCTGCACGAGCACCGGCGCCTNGAGGAGCGCCATGGGCCAGAGGGCCACGACGGCGCGGAAGACGAGCGCGCCCACCGCGGCCTGCACGAGGTTGGAGGCGGGGCCGGAGAGGGCCACGAGCACCTCGTCGCGGCGCCGGTGGCGCAGGCGCCACGGGTTGTAGGGCACCGGCTTGGCATAGCCGAAGACCGGCCCGCCGAGGAGCACCATGACGAGCGGGAGCACNACCGAGCCGAAGGGGTCGAGGTGCCTGAGGGGGTTGAGGGAGAGGCGCCCCTCGTCCTTGGCCGTGGAGTCGCCGCAGAGGTAGGCCGTGTAGCCGTGGGCCACCTCGTGGAGCGTGGCGGCCCACATGACGATGGCCACGGTGATGACGGCGTCGAGGAGGTAGGACAGGACGCCGGCGCCGGTGAGATACATGGCCCTCCCCTCAGCGGACGGCCGACGAGGCCCGCATGAGGCCCCAGTCGAGGACGAACAGGAAGACGGCCACCAGGAAGAAGTCGCCGCGGAAGGCGCCGCCGAGCGGCGTGGGGATCACGAGCAGCCCGGAGACCGCCGTGGGCACGAAGTCGTTGAGCCCCATGACGATGGAGACGAGGCCGAGGTTGGTGGCCGTGCCCAGGCAGAGGACCACCACCAGCGCGGAGAGCACGACGGCGGCGGCGCGGCAGAGGTAGGCGAGCGCCCGGAAGACGCGGGAGGCGGCGGCGCTAGCCATCGACCTCGGCCTCCTCGATGAGCGTGGAGAGCTCCAGCCACTCCTCCTCCAGGGAGGAGATCCTGGCCTTGAGGTCGTTGTTCTCCTTCATGGCCTCCTCGAAGCGCGCGGCGTCGGCGTAAAGCTCCTCCGACGCCATGAGCTCCATGAGCTCGTCGTAGCGCCTGTGGGCGGGGTCGAGCTCCCTCTCCACCTGGCGCAGGCGCTTCTTGGAGCCGGAGAGGCGCCTGTTGCGGGCGTTGCGGGCCTCGGCCTCGGCGCGGCGCTGCTCCTTGGTCTTGACGTTGCGGCCGGCGGGCTTGGGCGCCTCCTCGGNCNCCCGCTGCGGCGCCTTGGCCTTCTGGCCGATGGCCACGACGTTGCGCGAGCCGGCCGCTGCCGAGGCGGCCTCGGCGTCCGCCCGTGAGGCGAGCTCGGCGCGCTTGAACAGGAAGTAGTCGTAGTCGCCGTCGTAGACCGTGACGGTGCCGTCGCGGACGTCCACGACCTTGTTGGCCACGGCGCGCACGAGGTGCTCGTCGTGGCTGATGAGCACGATGGTGCCGTCGAACTCCTTGNGGGCCTGCTCGAGNACGTCCACGGAGTCGATGTCCAGGTGGTTGGTGGGCTCGTCGAGGCAGAGGAGCGGGTCGGGCGACACGAGCATCTTGGCGAGCGCCAGGCGCGCCCGCTCGCCGCCGGAGAGCATGGAGACGCGCTTCTCGACGTCGTCGCCGTGGAACAGGAACGCGCCCAGGAGCTGGCGCTCCTGGGACGTGGTCCNGCCGAGGGCGGCGGCGTCCATCTCCTGCATGACGGTGTTGGCGGCCGTGAGCTCCTCGAGCTGGTGCTGGGCGTAGTAGGCGAGCTCGACGTTCTTGCCGAGGGAGACCGAGCCGGCGTCCGGCTGCAGGTGACCGCAGATGAGCTTCATGAGCGTGGACTTGCCGGCGCCGTTGGGGCCCACGAGGGCCACGTGGTCGCCGCGGTAGAGCGTGAGGTCGGCGTCCTCGTAGACCACGTTGTCGTCGAAGGCCTTGCGCACGTGGTCCACCTTGACGACCTCGTCGCCGGTGCGCGGCGGCTCGGGGAAGCGGAAGTGCACCTTCTTGGACTGCTCGGGGAGCACCACGAGCTCACTCTTGATCTTCTCGATGCGGGCCATGCGCTCCTGGGCCGCCTTGGCCNTGGTGNGCTTGTAGCGGAATTTGTCCACGAAGACCTGCATGTGGGCGATCTCGCGCTCCTGGGCGGCGCGCTTGGCGCGGAGCTGTTCGAGGTTGGCCTCGCGCTGGCGCAGGTAGTCCGAGTAGTTGCCGGTGTAGGTGCGCAGGGAGCGGTTCTCGAGGGCGGCCACGTGGTCCACACAGGCGTCCATGAAGGAACGGTCGTGGGAGACGATGAGGACGACGCCGTCGTAGCTGGACAGGAAGCCCTCGAACCACTGGACGCTCTCGAGGTCGAGGTGGTTGGTGGGCTCGTCGAGCAGCAGGACGTCGGGGTGGCGCAGCAGCAGCTTGGCGAGGCTGATGCGCATCTGCCAGCCGCCGGAGAACTCGAAGGCCGGCTTGTCGAGGTCCTCCACGGGGAACCCCAGGCCGCACAGGATCTGGCGGGCGCGGCTCTCGAGCTCGTAGCCGCCGGCGGCCTCGAAGCGGTCGCGGGCGCGGCCGTACTCCTCCATGGCGGCGTCGAGGGCGTCGGGGTCCTTCTCGGTGGCCATGACCTGCTCGAGCTCGGAGATGCGCTCGCCCAGGTGCGCGATCTCGGTCGCGGAGGCCATGACCTCCTCGAGGGCCGAGCCGTCGCCGGCGNGCTCCGCCTCCTGCTCGAGGTAACCCACGGTGGCGCCCCGGGCGAGGGTCACGGAGCCCTCGTCGGGCGACTCGAGGCCCATGACGATCTTGAGCAGCGTGGTCTTGCCGGCGCCGTTGGGGCCCACGAGGGCCCAGGACTCGCCGGCGTTGAGCTGGATGGTGGCGCCCGAGTAGAGGACCTGGGGGCCGAAGGACTTTGCGACCTTGTCGATGAGGAGGATCACGGGGCTTGTTCCTAGTCTTGCGTGAGGTGGATGGCGAAGCCCGCGACTGGCTCCTTGAAGTAGACGAGCTTGGTGGAGCCGTCGGGCAGCAGGACGCGGGAGGACTCGTCGACCTCGAAGCCGCGGGCGGCGAACCAGGCCTCGGCGGCGGGGATGTCGTCCACGTGGAAGCCGATGTGCCCGTGCTCGCCGCGGCCGCAGCCGCGCATGGTCTCCACAAGCGTGCCGCTGAACAGCGACACGGGGGTGTCGGTGCGGGGCAGGCCCATGAGGCGGGAGAAGGCCTCCGCGATGGAGGCGGCCTCGGCGTCGTCGGCGGCATTGNCGCCCACGTGGGCGATGCGCAGGCCGAAGAGCTCTACAGGGTCCTCGCTGGGTCGTTCCATCGGTTTGTCCCTTCACCGTGTGCAGGCAGTACCGTCAAGTATATGCCAGCGCCCCGCGGGGCTGTCACCCCCGGCCGGAAACGCGGCACGACCGTGCAGGAGACGCGCACAATCGCGGTTTGTCCTCATCGACCCGGCAGGGATGCGGGGATATCCGGATCTCCCCTCACCCGGCGCTGCCCGACCGGGGGCGCCGGCTCAGCCCTCGAACAGGAGCACGAGGCAGCAGCCCGCGTGGCACTCCACCTCTCCCCCGCCGGCGGCCTCCACCACGTTGGAGACGCCGAGGTCGTCCAGGGCGGCGAGCCACCGGTGGTCCAGCGGCCAGTGGAGGCCGCGCTCGGAGATGCAGGTGCCGTCCGCGAGGGGCACCGCCGAGACCGTGCGCCCCCTGCCCTCCACGCGCACAGAGGGCAGCCCCTCCGGCGAGAGAACCCAGCCCCGCCAGCCGTCGCCCACGANGGCCACCGGGCGCCCGCTGTGCCGCCGCGCCACGCCCAGGACGCCCAGGCCGTGGTCGACGCGGCCGCCGGTGGCGCAGAGCAGGGTGAACGCCGGGATCGTCCCACGGGCGGCCGCGACGGCCTCACCCAGGGCGAACGCGGCCTCCAGGTCGGTCATGTCCTTCTCGCACGGGAGGGCCACGCGCTCCGGCACCGCCGAGGCGACCCACGCGAGCACGTCGGGCCCCGCGGAGTCGCCGTCCCCCACGAAGGCGTCCGGCACAACCCCGGCGTCGCGACACCACGCGGCGCCGCGGTCGGCCGCCACGACGTAGTCGGCTCCGGCGCAGCATGCGGCCAGCAGCTCGCGGGAGCAGGGCTCGGGCGAGCCGGCCACCACGGCCACCGAGAGGCGACCGGCCGTCACAGCGCCTCCAGCACCTCTCGGAGGGTGACGCCGCGCCAGCCGTCGGAAAGCGCCACGTCGGCCACGGCCTCCATGTCGCCGAGCCTGTGGCGGCTCGTGGGCCAGGTGAGGCCGAGCGTGGGGAAGCCCGCCCCGTGGGCCACGGTCACGGCGTGGAGGGAGTCGTCCACCACGAGCACCCGCGCGGGGTCGAGCCCGTAGTCGGTGGCCGCCGCGAGCCACANGCCGGGNTCGCTCTTGCTCGGGTAGCCCATGGACACGGAGTAGATCCGGTCGAAGAAGCCACGGAGCCCGTTGGCTCCGAGGCCGCANTCGACCTCGGGGANCTCGGAGNAGNTAGCGACGGCCATGGGCAGGCCGGCGTCGCGCACCTGCTCCAGGAACTCCCTGGCACCGGGTATGGCCGGGACGTCGTTGGCGTAGTGCCAGTGGGCCCGCTCCATGACCTCGGCCTTGATCCGGGCCGGGTCCACGTCCAGACCGTTCTCCCTCACGAACATGGCCAGGCCCTCGTCGGCCCCCCATGGTCTCGGCGCGGGCCTGGTGGGTCTGGGCGGNNTCCTCGCCGGCGTAGGCGGGGAGGACCTCGGGCAGCACCGAGAGCCACATCCCCANGGAGTCGAGCAGGGTGTCGTCGCAGTCGAAGACTATGGCCTTGATGTCCACGGAAACCTCCCTCTTTCCAAGCGGTCCATCAGACTCTAGCACGAGGGCGTCGCAGTGTTTATGGAGGGGACAGCCGAGGGGTACAGTTATGCGTCGCACAGCATCGACGAAAGGAACGCCATGGCCCGCTACGACTACCGCTGCACCGAGTGCGGAACCGTCTTCGAGGTGGAGCACCCCATGGGCGAGCGCCCGGAGGTGGCCTGCCCGGCCTGCGGCGCACCCTGCGAGCGCGTCTTCGAGGCGAGCGCCATCACCTTCACCGGCTCCGGCTTCTACAACACCGACAGCCGCGACTCATCGGGGTCGGGGTCCCACTCAACGTCGTGCGCCGGCTGCTCCGGCGGCGACTGCTCCGGCTGCCACTAGCGGCACCTACGGCGCCCGGCCGGGACCGGGGCGCCGCCTACCCCCGCCTGACGAGCCGGGCCGCGAAGTGCCCGTCGGGGCCGTCCGTGGCGGGCACGCTCGCGAAGTCGCCGGACGGGAGCACCCACCGGCGCACCATGCCTTGGAACGGCACCGGCGCCGCGGCCACGCCGGGCGCGCGGCCGCAGTCCTCGCGACGGAAACCGCGGCCGGCGGGGCTGTCCAGGAATCGGTCGACGACGGCCGGGCCCTCCTCGTCCAGGACCGAGCACGTGGCGTAGACGAGGGTCCCGCCCGGGGCCACGCGTCTCGACGCCGCCTCGAGGATGCGGCCCTGGAGGGCCGGCAGGCCGTCGGGGTTGTCGGCGTCGAGCGCCGAGGGGTCGAGGGCCCANGGAATCTCCGGGTGGCGGCGCATGGTGCCCGTGCCGGAGCAAGGCACGTCGCAGAAGACGGTGTCGAAGGAGCGGTCCAGCTCGCGGGGCAGGCCGGGGCCGTCGAGCAGACGGGCGTCCCAGGCCATGGAGGTGACGGACGCCTCCCAGCCGTGGCTCACGCGCTCCCGGGCCAGCTCCACCTTGGACTCGGAGAGATCCACGGCCACCACCTTGGCCGGGCCGCCCAGGGCCGCCGCGGCGTTCTCCAGGAGGATGGTCTTGGTGGCGCGCCCCTGCCCCACCTCGAGCAGCGCGGTGCCGGGAGCCGGTGCGCCGATGCGGCTCACCATCTGGGAGCCGAGGTCGCTCACCACCACGTCCACCGAGCCCACGAGGCCGCTCCGGGCCAGGGCGGCGGGCTTCTCGAGCAGGAACGACCCGGGCAGCGCTACGGGCACCGGCGCCGTGCCGCTCTCGCGCAGGCGCGTGTAGGCCTGGGCGGCGTCGCACACGCCGGTGTTGGCGGCGACCCACGCGGGGGCCGGCTCCAGCTGGGCCAGGGCCATGGCGGCCGCCTGGGGCGCCGGCAGCGAGGCGCACAGGCGCACGGCGAGCCAGGAGGGCATGCCGGCCACGAGGGAGACGTCGGCCACGGAGACGGGCACGCCGCCCGCCAGGGCCGCTGTCACACGCTCCCGGGCGCTCCGCACGCGGGGGCGGTCGCAGGAGACCACCTTGCGGAGCACGGCGTTGGCCAGGCCGGACGCGCGTCTCGCCACGGTGCGCACGAGCTCCACGCCCTGGAAGACGGAGACCTCGGGCGAGGTCTCGAGGTACATGACCTCGAAGCATGCCACGCGCAGGGCGTCGCGCACGCGGGGCTCGAGGTCGCGGGGGCGCCGCAGGTGGCTGTCGAGCACGGCGTCGAGCAGGCCGCGGCAGGCCGTGGACCCCAGCACGAGGCGGGAGGCCAGGCCGCGGGCCTTGAGGGAGAGNCGCGCCATCTCCNNGGCGNCGCGCAGGAGCTCGCGGGCGTAGGCGTCGCGGCGGCGGGCCCGGGAGACCACGGCCAGGGCCACGGCGCGGGAGGGCGAGACCTCGGCCATCAGATACGCTCCCAGCGGCAGTCGGGGTCGTCGTGCAGGCCGCGGGCCCACTCGCCGGCGGCCATGGCGCGCTTGCCGTCGGGCTTCACCTCGAGCAGCTCCACGACGCCGTCGGAGCAGCCCAGGGCCACGCGGCCGTGCTCGATGCGCAGGTGCCCGGGACGGGCGCCGAGNCCGGCCACCGTGCGGGCGGCGAGCACGCGCATGCCGCGGCCGCCGGCCCTGAGGCGGGCGGGGGCGGCGTCGCTCGAGGCCAGCACGCGGCGGACGTTGTCCACGGCGGTGTCGCCGGGGTCAAGGCGCATCTCGGCCTTCTCCACCTTGGGGGCGAAGGTCACGAGGGACTCGTCCTGGGGCGTCCAGACGGCCTCGCCGGCCTCGACGGCCACGAGGGCGCGCACGAGGAGGCGTGCGCCCAGGTGGGAGAGCTCGTCGGTCACCTGGGCGCTGTTCTTGCCGTCGATGGGCACAGAGCCCGTGAGGCAGAAGTCGCCGGCGTCGAGCTCCTTGACCACGCGCATGATCGAGACGCCGGCCGTGCGGTCGCCNGCCAGGATGGCGCGCTGGATGGGGGCGGCGCCGCGCCAGCGCGGCAGCAGCGACGCGTGGACGTTCACGCAGCCGAGGGGCGCGAGGTCGATGACGCCCTGGGGCAGGATGCAGCCGAAGGCGGCCNCGCACAGGATGTCGGGCTCGAGGCCGCGGAGCCACGCCTGGGTCTCGTCGTCCATGCGGGTGGCCTCGCGCACGGGAAGGCCGAGGCGCGCGGCGCACGCCTTGACGGGAGAAGGGTCGAGGGTCTTGCCGNNGCCGNGNACGGCGTCGGGGCGCGTGACCACGCCCACGACGTCGAAGGTGGCGTCGAGCGCCTCGAGGGAGGGCACGGCGAAGTCCGGCGTGCCCATGAAGACGACGCGCATGGCGGCCCCCTACTCGGTCTCGCCGGGGCGGACGCCCTCGGCGATGGCCTGNCGGACCCGGGTGGCCGCACGGGCGCGCGCGATGGGGCCGAGATGGTCGAGCATCACGGTGCCGTGGAGGTGGTCGATCTCGTGCTGGAGGCAGCGGGCCAGCAGCGTGCCGTCGGCCTCGTAGCGCATGAGGTCGCCGTCGAGGTTCTGGGCGTGCACCACCACGTGGCGGGGACGCTCCACCTCCACGGTGACGNCGGGGAACGACAGGCNGNCCTCGGAGCCGNTGAAGGTCTCCTCGGACTGCTCCACGATCTGGGGGTTGATGAGGACGNAGGGGTNNTTCTTGGTGCCGTCGCNGTANTCGCAGTNGATGACCACCATGGCCACTGACTCCCCCACCTGCGGGGCGGCCAGGCCGCAGCCCTCGGCGGCGTACATGTCGTCGATCATGCGCTCGGCGAGGACGCGCACCTCGGGGGTTATCTCGTCGATGGGGCTGGCCTCGCGGGTGAGCACGGGGTCGCCCATGAGGACGATGTCATCAAGCATCGCATCTATAGCGGCCATGGGTCTCCTCACGGTAGGTTTTCCACCCAGCATTCTACCCGGAGAGGGGGACCGTGAGCGGGGAGCTGCAGTGATGTGCGTGTGGGGGTCGCG
>NZ_CAJMXC010000057.1:0-12328 GCF_905219715.1 Olsenella sp. CU969 | reverse complement strand
CCGCTACGTCGTGCGCCTCCTCACCGCCACGGCCACCGTCGCCGCCACAGCCACGGTCACGCACGCGCCCAGGGTGACGGCGCCGTCCACCGTGCGGTCGCCGGTCACGGGCAGCACGGCGAGGCCGCGCAGGACCCGGCGCACCGTCCTCTCGGTACGGCTCGTCGTGGTGCCGCCGGTGCCGGGAAGCTCGGCCTCGGGCCGCACCGCCTCGATGCGGGCCGAGCNGCCCGCCTCGATGGCGACGGTGCCGCCGGCCTGGGGGCCGCCCTGGGCGTCGGGGTCCTTGGGGCCGAACCCGCTGCCCGTGGCGCTCGCCTTGTTGACCACCTCGCCGCCGTCGGCCGGGACGGACAGGTCGCAGGCGTAGGTCACGCGCCACACCTCGCCACCGGCCACGTCGCCCACCGGCACCGTGAGCTCGCGGGTCTCAGGGTCGTAGAGGGCGTGGGGGAGGCGCTCCCGGGAACCGTCGGGATGCTCGAGCCACAGGGAGGTGGTCACGAGGGACAGGCCGTCGGGCAGCACGTCGTGGACCGTGACGTCCTCCCACACGGTGCCCACCATGGCGTTACCCACCTCGATGGTATAGGTCACCTGGTCGCCCTCGTAGAAGCCGCCGTCCGAATCGTCGTCGGCCACGGTCTTGGAGAGGGAGGGCTGCGGCACGGCGAACTTGATCCAACCGGCCGGGAACACCTTGTCGGAGCTCTCGGTGGGCACCTCGCGGTCCTCGGGCGTGTCGCCGTCCACGGTGGCCACGTTGCCCACGTCATGGGCGCCCGGGGTGGCATCGTCCACGGCGGAGCGGGCGATGGAGCCCTCGAAAACCACGATGGCGCTGGAGCCGCCGGGGATGTCGCCCACGGGCACCGTGAGAGTGTGGGTGTCCTCGTCGTAGACGTCGGCGGAGTCCAGGGACCCGGTGGTCCCATCGGCATAGGTCACGCGCACCGAGGAGCGGTCGAGGTCGATGCCGGCGGGCAGCAGGTCTGTGGCCCGGGCGTTCTTGAGCAGGGAGTCGGGCACGTCGTTGGNCACGGTGACGGTGNAGCGCAGCACGTCGCCCACCTGGGCATCCACGGCGTCGCCTCGGGTGAGGTCGGTGACGGCCTTGGTGACCGTGGGCTCGGGGTCGTCGGGCAGGACCTGGTCGCCGCCCTTGGGAAGGGTCTCCTCCACCTCCGCGGGCACCGGCGAGCCGTCGGGGTTGGTGCCCGACGCCTGGACTGGGATGGTGACCGGGGGAACGGCGTCGGGGTCGTTGGGCGGGTCGAGGACCTTGCCGTTCACGGTGGTGTGGAGCTCGACGGTCACCTTGGAGTCACCGGGCACGTCGCCCACGGGCACCTTCACGGTGCGGGTCTCGGGGTCGAAGAGCTCCTTGGGGTCGTATGTCTTCACCGTGCCGTCGGGGTAGCGCACCTCGATCGGGTCGTCGGAGAGGTCGACTCCCACCGGGAGGGGGACCTCGACGTCCACGCCCTTCCAGTAGCTGTCGGGGTCACCGGTGTTGGAGACCACCACGGTGGTCTCCAGATCGTCGCCGACCTGAGGGTGGGCCGCCTCGGGGTCGGTGGTGTTGCGGGTCTCGGCGGTGATGGAGGTGGTGGGGTTTGGTACCCACACGGCGTAGTAGGTGCGCTCGCCGTCAGGCTCCTCCCACAGCTGCTCGTCGGGGTCGAAGTCGGCCTTGAGCGAGCCCTTCTCGGTGCTCCAACCCATGAAGGAGTAGCCGTCGCGCACGGGGGTCCCGGCAGGGGGCGTCACGGTGTCCAGGGCGTGCTTGTCCTGGACGATGGGGGAGGCGTCGGCCGGGGCGTCGGGGTCGTCGGGGTCCGGCATGGCGCCGCCGTCCAGGTCGAAGACGACCTTGACCGGCTTGGGGCTCCACTGGGCGTACAGCTTCACACTCCCCTTGAGCTCGGTGTTCTCGTCAAAGGCGGCGCCC
Organism: Olsenella sp. CU969; assembly: GCF_905219715.1. Taxonomy (NCBI): domain Bacteria; kingdom Bacillati; phylum Actinomycetota; class Coriobacteriia; order Coriobacteriales; family Atopobiaceae; genus Olsenella; species Olsenella sp. CU969. Next base: position 10,377 of record NZ_CAJMXC010000057.1, on the reverse strand, counting down.
GACCCGTCGGCGGCCGTGTTCCAACCGTCGAAGCGCCAGCCGTCGGTGGTGGGGGCGTCGGGCACGCCCTCGGCCTTGGAGGCGGATCCCGGGTAATAGGCGTCGTCGACGGTGTCCCCGGGGAGGTAGGCGCCGATGTCGTAATAGTAGGAGCCGCCGTCCGCCCTGGCGGTCGCCTGCCACAGGCCCGAGGTCGAAGCGCGCCAGAAGACCGGGGCAACCGTCCCGTCGGCCTTGGCCTTGGGCTGCTCGAGGTCGGCGTCGTTCTTGTAATAGGTCACGTCGAAGGTCTCGAGGACGTCCAGATACTTGATGCTCTCGAGATAGGCGCCCTTCTTGTTGCCCGAGGTGTANCACTTGTAGATCATGCGGTAGTGGCCGAGGTCGGCGAGCTCGGTGTGGCGCTGGCGCAGGAGGAGCTCCTTGACCGAGTCGGTGAGCTCCACCTCCACCCAGTTGCCCTCGTCGTCCTGGCGCTCCATGGCCACATCCACGACACCGCCCACCACCGAGAGCTGCACGTCGGCGAAGTCCTCGGAGTCGGCGGGGAACGGCTCCTGCTTGAGAGTGCCGGTGCCCAGGTCCACGGCACTGCCTGTGGAGAAGTTCACGCCCAGGCGGTGGTCGTAGGAGACGAAGCCCTCGTCGGTGTTGACGGGCAGGGGGCGGGCGCCCTCGCGGGCCACGTAGGCGACGTGGTCGATGCCGCGGGAGGTGGCGAGGGACAGCGTGGTGGTGGGGACGAGGCGCATGCGGCGGGTGCCGGTGGCCTGGGTNCCGTCGGGGGCGGTGTAGACCACCTCGACCGTGGTCCAGCCAACCCCGGGTGCAAGGCTCTTGACCTCGTAGGTCTTGTCGTCGAGGACGATGACCGGGATGTCGTTGTCACCCACCACGGAACTGTAGATCTCGTCGGCGGTCCAGCTCACCGCATAGGCCGGGTCGCCCACCATGGCGTCGTTGGTGAAGGGGAAGACGTAGGTGATCTTGCGCACGGAGTCGTGGGCCGTGTCCTCGAAGTCGCCGTTGGAGGGGTAGAGCATGGCGGTGCACACCGAGGCCATGGAGTAGGCCGTCATGGTGTTGCGGTCGGCCTCGGCGAACTCCTGGGGGTCGTTGAAGCGCTTGAGCTGGGGGTAGACGCCGTCCTTTGCCAGCCACAGGTNGCCGGAGAAGCCGGGGAGGTTGGCCAGGGCCCCGGAACCGGTCATCTCCTTGGTGAGCAGGCCGGTGACGCCGGCGGGCTCCGCGGTGCGCATGTCCATGGCGGTGGTCTGCATGTCGAAGAAGCATGCGGTGTAGGAGGCCCCGCCGTTGGCGCCCACGAAGCCGCCCACCGTGGCGTCGTTGCCGTCGGTGGTGAGGGCGCCCACCTCGCCGGCGGCGAAGCACTGGGCGAAGCGGATGTTTCCGTCGGCGCTGCCCACGAAGCCGCCCATGTTGGAGGCCGAGGACTGCATGCCGGTCATGGTGGTGGAATAGCAGTTGGTGTACTGGGAGGGTGTCGCCGAGGACGTGCCGCCGGTGGCGTCGCCCACGAAGCCGCCCACCTGACTGGTGCCCTCCACCACGCCGGAGGCACCGCAGTTGACGAAGGCGTTGTTGTAGTGGTTGACGCCGTTGAAGACGCCTGTCTGGGTGTTGCCGTACATGGTGNTGTTGCAGAAGCAGTTCTCCACGTAGCAGTAGCCCGGGCACGAGACGAAGCCGCCGGAGTGGCCGCCGGTGGAGATGGTCACGCCGTCCACCGCGTAGGAGTTGGTGACAGTGCCGCCCATGAGCGGGGCCGTGAAGTTGCCGATGCAGCTGGCCCCATGGGTGTAGACGCGCACGGTGCGACAGTTGTTGATGAAGGACCCCGTGGGGGCCGCGAGCTTGTTGCCCGAGCCGTCGACGGCACTGAATCCGGTGCTCCACCCTACGAGGAGACCGGCCACGAAGTCGCCGCCGGTCACCAGGGAGTCCTCCACGCCCACGTTGTCCACGAGGCCGCGGGCGAAGTAGCCCACGGCCACCGCCTGGTTGTACCCGCCGCCACTGCGGACCTCGGCATAGCGGAAGGTGATGTCACACATGGTGAAGGAGGGGTTGTTCACCGAGGCGATGNAGGCCAGGCCCGGGCCGNTGGCGGAGGAGGTGCTGGTGCCCGCCACATAGAGGTTGTAGACCGTGTGGCCGTTGCCGTCGATCAGCACGGTGCCGGAGTCGAAGCCCGTGGCCGGGGCCCACTGCCGCCTGCCCTGGCCGCCCATGTCGAGGTCGGCGGTGAGCCGCAGGCTCTTCTGGGTCGCGGGGGCCGAGTGCATGACCCAGGAGAGCTCGGCGGGGGTGCCCACCAGCCAGGGGTCGTCGGCCGTGCCGGAGCCGCGACCGGGCTGGGACGACGTGCCGTCCCACGGCGCGAGGCCGGTGTCGCGGTCGAGGGCCGCGAAGGTGTCCTCGCAGGCCTGCCACTGGCGGGCCAGGTACTGGGCCCACGTCTCCGCGTAGGCCGCGGTGGGGGCCGCGGCCAGGGAACCTGCCGCCAGGACCACGGCCATCAGGACCGCCGCGACCCGGCGCGCCCCCTTTTGGGTGGCCTTCTTCAGGGTCTCCATGGGAACTCCCCTCGATTCAGCTGCATTTAAGAGTAGTATCTGCTTTCTTACAGCAATCTGATGGAGTGTGTCAATCGACCCGGGCGGCGACGCGGCCGGGGGCCGAGAGCGTCGGCTCCATGGTCGCAGGGAGCCGGCCGGAGGCGACGNACCCGGCGGGGCGGCCCGACTGGCAGGCCCACCCCCATGCCAAAGGCCGCTGCGGCATGGGTTTCTCGCCCGAAAGGGTGCCTAGACCCATGCCGGTGACTCCTCCGGCATGGGTCGTCACCATAAAGTGAGAAACATGCAAAGTGACAGATGGGGCAGGCACCTCTGTCACGCGTCTGTCACGCGGGGCACCCCCCCCCGTCACGCGGAGGCTAGCGGCCGGTGCCTCGACCCATGACGCCGAAGGTCCGCAGGAAGATCTGGAGGTCCAGGGAGGGGGAGGCGTGCTCGATGTAGTAGAGCTCCAGCTCCTGGCGGGTACCTGTGGAGTAGTCGGCGTCGTTGCGCGCCTCCACCTGCCACCAGCCGGTAATGCCCGGCAGGCGGCTGCAGAACTCGGCGGCCCGGTCGCCGTACTGCCCCAGCTCNGCGTCGACCACGGGGNGCGGCCCCACGANGGANATCTGNCCCGCAAGGACGTTCAGGAACTGCGGCAGCTCGTCGATGGACGTGCGGCGCAGGAAGCGCCCCACGGAGGTGATACGCGGATCGTCGTCGACCTTGCGCTCCTTCTCCCACTGGTCCAGCTGCTCGGGGGTGAAGTAGCGCTCCACGTCGTCGGCGTCGGCTGCCATGGACCGGAATTTCAGCAGGTTGAAGTGACGGCCGCCCAACCCCACCCGCTCCTGGGTGTAGAAGGGGCTCCCCTTGGACTGGAGGGNGATGATCNCGNCCATGACGAGGCAGGGCGCGAGCAGCACGACGATGACGAGGAGCGACACCACGATGTCGGCGAGGCGTTTGACAAAGCGGTAGCCCCACNGGTCGCCTGCACGACCCGTGGGGCTTCGGGGAGAGCCGCTCTCTCTTCTCTTCGTCACCACNGCACGGGTCNTANCCACAGACTTCGTCCCTGANATACAGGGGCACAAGATTGCCCATAGAAACGGATTTATCTTACGCTAAGTTATTTTCCAAGTCTGTGTGTGACAAAAAATGCACCTCTGAACCTGCGGGTCCAGAGGTGCATCGTCGTCAGGGCACCCGGGGCGGCAGCCCCGTCGGCCGAGGTCACTCCTCCCCGGCGTCCTCCCCGTCGTCGTCGGGGCGCTGGTCGTGGCCGCCGCGCAGACGGTCGAGCCAGCCGTCGCGGTCGGCGTCCTCTCCGGCCTCCTCGCCCTCGCCGGGCTCGGCCTCGGGCTCGGGCGCGATCACCCGCAGCAGGGCGATGCGGCGGCCGCGCATGGACTGCACGCGGAAGCGCCAGCCATCCACGTCGAATACCTCGCCCGGGCCCGGCAGGCCGTCGGCGAGGTCCAGGATGAACCCAGCCACGGTCTCGTACTCGTCGGACTCCTCGATGGGCCAGCCCAGCTCGGCGGCGTCGTCGATGGGAAAACGGCCGTCCACGAGCCACTCGCGCTCGGAGNGCTTGGTGAGGTACTTGTTGTCGGGGTCGAACTCGTCCTCGATCTCGCCCACGACCTCCTCCACGATGNCCTCNATGGTGATGACGCCGGCGGTGCCGCCGTACTCGTCAACCACGATGACCATCTGGTCGTGGCTCGTCTGCATCTCGGAGAGCAGCGGGATGATGTCCTTGGTGTCGGGCACGAAGTCGGCCTCGCGCACGAAGCCGGCGATGGGGGCGTCGCCCTTGCCCTCGTCGATGATGGGGCTGATGAGGTCCTTGATGTGGGCGATGCCCACGATGCGGTCCACGTCCTCGTGGTAGACGGGGATGCGGGAGTAGCCCGTCTTGCGCATGCACGCGAGCACCGAGCTCAGGGTCTCGGTGTCCTCGAGCGCCGTCATGTCCACGCGGGGCACCATGACCTGGCGGGCGGCCGCGTCGCCGAGGTCGAAGATCTCGTGGATCATCGACTTCTNCTCGTCGGTGAGCTCCTCGGCGTCGCTCACCATGTAGCGGATCTCCTCCTCGGAGACGTTCTGGCGCTCGTCGGCGCTCCGCACACCCAGCAGGCGGGAGATGCCGTTGGCGCTCTTGGCGGTGATCCAGATGAGCGGTTTGGCGGCCACGGTGAAGCCCTTGAGAAAGCCCGCCACGCGCTTTGAGACGCCCTCGCAGTCGGCCAGGGCAATACGCTTGGGCACCAGCTCGCCGATGACGATGGAGAAGTACGACACCACGAGGGTGATGATCACGGGTGCCAGGCCGNCGGCCACGGTGNCCGGCACGCCCNCNNAGGCCNTCNACACGGCGAACGGGTCGGACAGGTTGGTGGCGGCCACGGCGGAGCTGGCAAATCCCACGAGGGTGATGGCTACCTGGATGGCGGCCAAGAGGTCGCCGGAGTCGCCGGAGAGCTCGAGGGCCGTCTTAGCCTTGGCGCTGCCCTCCTCGGCATCGCGCTCCAGCAGTGGGCGCTTGACGTTGACCAGGGCCATCTCGCTCATGGAGAAGAAGCCGTTGACCAGGGTCAACAGCAGGGTGACGACGATACTTACGGCTATGTCCATCTACGTGTTCGACCTACTTCACTAGGAGTGCGCGAGCTCGAACCCGGCNGCCTTGACGGCCTCCTCGACCTGCTCGGGCGTGAGGTCGCCCTCGAAGGTCACGGTGCCCGAGGCGGAATCGGCGGCGACGGCGGTAGCGCCGCGGTCCTCGAGCTCCATGGTCACGAGCATCTCGCAGTGCTTGCAGTGCATTCCCGATACGGAAATCTTTCCCATAGCTTCCTCCTTGCATAATCGGGATACGAGAAGGGGCCCGCCAGGCGGGCNCNTCCGATANTACCGNGAACCGCCAGCTCNCTNTGCGGCGGCCACCATGGTCCGCACCTTCTCCTGAAGGTCGTCCAAGTAGGCCTGGTCGGGGCGCCAGTTGAGGCTCACCGGGTCCAGGGGCAGCTGGAAGCCGGTGTCGGCGAGCACCTGCTGCACCTGCTTCTGGGCCACCGGCGCCCAGCCGTAGGAGCCGAAGGCCAGGCCGACGCGGGTGTCGTTGCGCGGGGAGAGGCCGCGGAAGTACGTGAGGAACTTGGCGACGTTGGGCATCATCTGCATGTTGAGGGTGGAGGAACCCACGCACACGTACTTGCAGTCGAGGATGTAGGCCAGGATGTCGCTCTCGTNGGTNTACTTGAGGTCGAAGTACCGGCAGTCGACCTCCTCCTGCACGAAGGCCTCGCAGATGGCCTTGGCCATCTTCTCGGTGGAGTCCCACATGGTGTCGTAGACGATGGCGCACTTGTCCACGCGCTCGNTCTTNGTCCAGCGGCTGTAGCACTCGAGGATGTCGGGGATATGCTCGGTCCAGATGACGCCGTGGGCAGGGCAGATCATCTNGAGGTCCAGGCCCTCCACGGCGGCGAGGGCCTTGGCGGCCTGCATGCCGTAGGGCTGTACGATGTTGGCGNAGTACTTGCGGGCCTGCTTCATGACCTCGCAGCAGTCGGAGTCCACGTCGAAGCGCGTGGTGGACGCGAAGTGCTGGCCGAAGGCGTCGTTGGAGAAGAGCACCTTGTCGTACTCGTCATAGGTGACCATGTTGTCGGGCCAGTGGACCATGGGGGTCTCGACGAACGTGAGGGTGCGCTTGCCGATNTTCAGGGTGTCGCCGGTCTTGACGGGCTGGAAGTCGATGCCCGCGCCCTGGTAATGCTTGGCGAGCTCGCCGACGGCCTTGGTGCTGCAGTAGAAGGTGGCGTTGGGGCAGGCCTGGGCGACGAGGGGCAGGCTGCCGGAGTGGTCCATCTCCACATGGTTGGTAATGACGACGTCGATCTTGGCGGGGTCGATCACGGACGACACACGCTGGAGCAGCTCGCCGTGGAACTTCTCCTTGACGGTGTCGATGAGGGTGACCTTCTCGTCCACGATCAGGTAGGCGTTGTAGGTGATGCCCTTCTCGGTGGTGTAGCCGTGGAAGTGGCGCTCGTTCCAGTCGAGGGCACCCACCCAATCGACATCGGGCTTGATCTGCTGTGCGACCTGCATCAAAGCTCCTTTCAAGCCCCGGGGCATCCCGGGCGCGCGGGCCGGCCCGCGGTCGGGGCCTGAGTGACGGTCTGCGTCTGAATGTACCCCCATAAGGGGCGGCGGACCCCATCACGGCGCCTTTCGATGGAGCTTCCACGGGTTTTGGCGGTTTGGCATACCAAGGGGCGGGGCGGGACCTCGACACCCGGCCGGGCACGGCGCCCCCTCCTCGGCACCCAGCCCCCTCGGCACCTGAATACGATTGAGGGCGACCCTGGGGGCCGACGGGGGCCGAAAACCGCCCCCAACCGCGTTCAGGCAGGCAGAATCCGCCCCTGGACGCGTTCAGGTGCGGAGGAGGCCACCCTCGGACGCATTCAGGTGCCGAGTGGGGCGCGGCTGGGCGTTAGGACGTCAGCCCTTGCAGCGCCTGCTGCCCTTGAGCACCCGGAGGGCACCGGCCGTGACCGCGGCCACGCCAGCGCCGATCCACGGCAGGAGGGGCGCCACCACGTCGCCGGTCTTGGCGATCAGGCCGGTGACGGGCACCACCACGGCCTTGAGGGGCTCGGGCAGCTTCTCCACCAGGTCGGAGGGCCGCCCGGGCGTGCCGGGCCCCTGGGGCTCGCCAGGCCCACCGGGCCCGCCAGGCTCGCCGGGAGTCGAGGGGCCCTCGGGGGCGGTGTAGGTGTTCACGAACTCCATGGGGGCGTCGGCCGGGCAAGCCTCGTCCACATCCGCGCCGTCGTCGGACCTGACCCGCGTGACGGAGACGGACCTGGAGGGCCCGCCGGTGGCCTCATCCTCGGTCACCTCGTAGACCACCCGGTACAGGGCCTGGGAGTAGGCCATGGACTCCTCTGAGCCGGCCTTCTCGCCCACGAGGTAGGAGTAGGTGCCGGGCTCGGAGAAGGTCACCGCGCCGAAGGTCCCCATGGGGCTCTCCTCGNTGGCCGTCACGGTAGCGGGGTCGGGCATGGGCGCGCCCTCGGTCTCGGCGGTGACCACGAGGTCGAACGCGTCGTCGTCGGTCCAGTCGCGGCCCACGAGGACCTTCTTGGCAGCCACGCCGAAGACCGGGTCGACGACGGGGGTGGTCGTGAAGGTGCTGTCGAACACCGCCTCGCCGCCCGCCACCTCATGGGNGGCTGAGAGCGTGCCGTCGCCGTCGTCCACCACGGTGGTGGTCACGGTGTAGACGGCGTCGTCGTAGGTGATGCCGGGCTTCCCGTCGTTCACCTCGACCAGGGTGTAGGCGTACACGCCGGGCCGGGTGTAGGTGACCGGGGATAGGGTCACGGTGCCGTCGGTGCCGTCGGCGCCGTTGGTGCCGCTGGCCGCCACCTCGCCGTCCTCATCCACGAGCTGGAACCGGAACTCGCCGTCGGCCAGGGGGCGGCCCGCGAGCTCCTTGGTGGTGCTCACGCGGCCGGAGCCCTCGGCGGTGCCGGTGGGGTTGCCGGCCTTGGGGATGGCCGCCCAGCGGGCGTTGCCCAGCAGCGGGGAGCCGATGCGGGTGGCCACGGCGCCGTCCACCACCTCGACGGAGTCCTGGGCCATGAGCTCGGCGCCGCTGAAGGGCACCANGCACTGCACGANGCGGGCGGNACCCTGGCGGTGGTAGTCGACGACCACGTAGTAGGTGCCGTCGGGGTCGATCTGGTCGAGGGAGGTGAGCTGGGTGCCCACGCTGCCGCCCTCGCCCAGCTCCCCTTCGGTGCCGTCACCGTAGACGNGGCGGTTGGCCTGGAAGTAATAGAAGCGGTTGCTGGCCGAGGGGGCGAAGGTCACCATGGCGTCGCCCACGGTCCGGGTGCTGTCAGGCCCCTCGGCGTCGGCGGCGCCCTTGGCGCTGTAGCGGTTGCTGTAGAAGTCCACGCCGCCGTCGGCGTTGCGGTGGGCGGCCTTGTAGTCGGCGTCCACCCGGGTCAGGTCCACCGCCCCGTTTGAGATCACGGCGTCGGAGAAGCCCACGGTGTAGTGGAGCCTGAACGGCTGGGCCTCCACCGACCCGCGGTTGGAGGTGNAGTCGGTCTGGTTGCCNCTCCCGTCGACGGTGATCGTCTCCACGCGCACCGGCAGGGCGTCGGCGGGGAGCACGCAGGTGAGCTCCTCGGTGCNGTCGTCGCCGGTGTCAACGGACACCTTGATGTCGCCGAGGTTGAAGGAGGTCCCGTACACCGNGTTGACGACCTCCCGGCTGGGAAGGGAGTAGGTACCGTCGGCGTTCTCGGTCACCGGGTAGGTGGTGCCGAAGAGCTCCACCCCCTGCACCTCCCTCACGGTCATGTAGCGGCCGATGGGGTCGCGGTAGGTGAGGGGCGTCGCCGCCTCGCCCATGGCGTCGGTCACCGGGTTGAAGGCGGTCTGCTGGAGCTGGGTGATGATGCTGGCGAAGATGTCGGATAGGTCGTCGGTGCCGGCCACGTAGGCGCCGTCGTTGTAGGCGAGCGACGATATGTCGTCGGCGGCGGCGGGGTGGTTGAGGGTGACGTTGACAGGTCGTTGAAATGGCCGGGTTCCATTGAGGTTCACCTGCACCGAAGGNCGCCNCCCACTGCGGTGGGTGTTCCAGGCGTCGGTTATATCCTTGGCCTGGGAGGAGAGGGGGCCGTTGGCAGGGTCGAGGTAGCNGGCCGGGTCGAGGGTGACGTTGGCGAGGCTGAGCTCGTTGCCGGCGAGGTCACCCACGCGAACGGTGAAGACCCGGGTGCTCGAGGCGCCGTCCACGCCGTAGTGCCTGTCCACCTGCCTTCGACGGCCACGGTGACGTCAGGGCGACCGCTGGCGGTCACGGTGAGCCTGCGCGCCCCTGTGCCACTTGAGCCCCGGTAGATGAACCTCGTCTCGTCGTAGTGGCCCAGGGGCAGGACCGGGTCGGACCGGTTGGCGTCATAGGTACCGCTGCTGAAGGTGCTCACGGCCGCGCGGTTATAGGGGTTGGCCTCCATGAGCTGCCTGACCGTGCTGTCGAGGACCTCGGTGGCGGCCTCCATGCGCCCGTTGTCCATGGACCCGGACAGGTCCACGATGAAGGCCACGTCCAGGGGGTTCTCGACCTCCCTGTTGACAACCCTCGACGACCCCAAGGCGGAGAAGGTGGCGTGGAAGACCCCCCCGGGCGCCTTGGGCGGCGTCGGTGGTCACCGACTTGTCGGTCCACACACGACCGGCAAAACGGCTGTTGAGGGGTTCCTCGTTGCCGAGGATGGCGCTGAAGCCGTCGGCCGTGGAGGGGTCGGCCACCCACGTCATGGTCTGGGTCGAGGCCCCCGCCGTGGTGGCCCCCACGGCGACGACGGCCGCCACGGCCGCTGCCAGCAGGGCGGCGACCCGGCACAGGCCCGGGCGTTTCCGGGGGCTCGTCTGCCGAAGGNGCCCGANGCGCCTCACGTCCATGGTNTCTCTCCTTCTTGCCTGTATATAGAGTGCGCATAGAGCAGAGAGATACTATCCATCTCTCTGATGCCCTACGGCCGACGCCACGCAGTCTGTCAGTTAGAAAAAGAGTCTTCTGTCATATCCGGATGACGTCAAGAAACGGCGGCGCGAAACCGCCCGGCATCGCCGGCGGCGGAATACCCTTCGCCTGAAATCAAAGGAGGGCGCAATTTAAGGCGCGGGGTCCCCGCACCCCGGGCCTTAAATTGCGCCCTCCTTTGATTTCAGGCGAAGGGTATTCCGA
>NZ_CAJMXC010000056.1:0-13033 GCF_905219715.1 Olsenella sp. CU969 | reverse complement strand
GTCCAGGGGGCCTGGACGACGCAGGGGGAGATCCAGCCCATGCAGGTGAGGCCGTAGGTGACGGCGATGAAGATGTCGGGCAGGATCACGAAGGGAACCATGAGGGCCACGTTGTAGACGATGGGGTAGCCGTAGATGACGGGCTCGTTGATGTTGAAGATGCCGGGCAGGATGGAGAGCTTGGCGATGTCGCGGGACGCCTTGTTCTTGGAGAACAGGAAGGTGTCGAGCAGGAGCATGAACGTGCAGCCCGAGCCGCCGATGAGGGCGAAGGAGTTCACGATCTGCATGTTCATGTAGTGGTCGGCAGGGATGNCCTCGCCGGCGGCGTAGAAGGCCATGTTCTCGACGATGAGGACGGTGAGGATGGGCTCGGCCAGGACGCCGGAGATGGTGGACTGGTGGATGCCCAGGCAGAAGAGCAGATTGGCCACGGTGTAGATGACGATGACCGCGAGCGGGCCGGCATTCATGACGTCCTTGAGGGGCGCGGAGACGCAGGTGGCGATGATGTCCANGAGGTTGGTGCCCCAGATGCCGTGGAGCAGGGCAGCCACCAGGGCGAAGATGGACAGGGTGAACAGCAGCGGGATCATGACGTTGAACGACTTGCCCACCGCCGGGGGCACGCCCTCGCCGAGGTTGATCTTGAGCTTCTCGACAGAGGAGATCTTGATGAAGATGGTCGTGGCGACGAGGCTCACGATGATGCCGGCGAACAGGCCGTTGGCACCGGTGTTGGTGGTGGAGATGACGCCGGTGGCGGCGGTGGTCACCGAGGCGTCCTCGGCGATGCCGAGGGTGCTGGCGATGTCCACGGCCTCGAGGGTCTGGGTGGCGGCCCCGGTCTCACCGGCGCTCACGGCGTAGGTGAGGTTGGAGACGGCGGTATTGACGGCCTGCGGGAACATGATGACGAGGCAGCAGACGCTCACCACGAGGCAGGCGATGGCGTTGCCGAAGCGCTTGTTCTGGGCGAAGCAGTAGCCGATGACGCCGCAGAGGAGGATGGCCGCGAAGGACAGGGTGCCCTGGGTGATGGCGTTTCCCCAGTACTGGGCGGCAGCGAGNCCGTCGCCGGTCAGGAACAGCGGGAACACGACGTTGTTGATAAGGACTGCGATGCCGGCCAGGATGTAGATGGGCATGATGGTGGCGAAGCCGTCGCGCAGCGACCGCAGGTGCACCTGGTTGCCGATCTTCGCCGACACTTCGGCGAACTTGTCGAGGAAGGCTTGACCCTTGCCTGATGCCATGGTGTCTCCTTAACTCTTTCTCTTCTTCGCTTGACTCTCTTGCTCTCTCAGAACGGGGCGGGCACCCGCCCCTCTCGCGCCCCGGCCGGGGCTCCCCTCCCCGGCCGGAAGGCCGTTACGAGACGATGTGGGAGGTGGCCACCTGGCGCATCCAAGCGGCGGAAAGCTTGGGGACGNGACGGTAGTTCTCCATGAGGTCGACCTCGATNAAGCCGTAGCGGTTCTTGAAGGCGTTGTTCCACGACCAGTTGTCGATGGCACCCCAGTAGTGGTAGCCCACGCAGCGGGCGCCGTCCTCGATGGCCTTGGCGATCCAGGTGAGGTGCTGGCGCACGAAGTCGATGCGGTAGTCGTCCTGCACCTTGCCGGAGGCGTCGCGGTTCTTGTACTCGCCCTCGATGCCCATGCCGTTCTCGGAGACGAACCACTCGAGGTCGGGATAGTCGCGGGCGGCGGTCATGCCGAAGTCGTAGATGCCCTTGGGGTAGACCTCCCATCCGCGGCTCTCGTTCATGACGGCGTCGGGCCACACGTACTTGTCGGCGAAGACGGGGCAGCCGGCGTCGTCGACGTCGCGCGAGGGGGCCTGGACGCGGGTGGGCTGGTAGTAGTTGCAGCCCAGCCAGTCCACGGTGCCGCGGGCGAGGATGGCGTCGTCGCCGGGGCGCACCGGGAGCACGNAGCCGCGCTCGGCCAGNGTCTCCATGACGTCCGCGGGAAGCTCGCCCTTGGTGACGAGGTCGAGCCACCAGCGGTTGTTGATGCCGTCCACCATGCGCACGGCCTCGAGGTCGGCGTCGGAGGGGTCGTCCTTGGTGTAGGGCGGCATGAAGGCGTTGATGAGGCCGATGCGGGCGTCGTCGCGCACGAGGCCGGCGGACTGGGCCTCGCGGAAGGCCTGCACACCCTTGGCGTGGGCGATGGAGATGTTGTACTGCACCGTGCGGGCGCGGTTGAAGTTCTTGGTGAAGGGCCACCATACGCCCTCCTGGTAGCGCTGCTCGGGCTCGACGGTGGGCTCGTTGAAGGTGAACCAGTAGCGCACCTCCTGGCCGAACTCGGCGAACGCCTTGCGGGCGTAGTTCTCGTAGGCGTCCACGACCTCGCGGTTCTCCCAGCCGCCGCGGCGGAAGAGGTAGGTGGGCATGTCGAAGTGGTAGAGGTTCACGAAGATCTCGAGGCCGGCCTCCCCGGCGGCCGCGAAGAGACGATGGTACCACTCGACGCCGGCGGGGTTGAGCTCGCCGTCGCGGTCGAGCAGACGGCTCCACTGGATGGAGGTGCGGAAGGTNGTGAAGCCAAGCTCCTCCTTGAGGANGCGGAGGTCCTCNTCGTACATGGTCATGAAGTCGTTGCCCACGTAGGAGCCCACCTTGTTGTAGAAGTCGTCGATGTTCNCGATCGACCAGGTGTCCCAGAGGTTCTCGAGCTTGCCCCCCTCGGCCCAGCGGCCCTCGGTCTGGGGACCCGACATGGCCGCGCCGAAGAAGAAGTTCTCGGGCAGNGTGATGGNTTCCATGGTCCTCCTTGCACGTCTCGGTTGGTGCGGCCCGCGGGGTCCCCCCTTTTGGGTCGCGCTTCTTGGTGAGAATTGTAGCGATATAATTCTGCTTACACAGCGATTTTTTGAGAAATTGGGTTCTATTCGAGTGCGAGCGGTAGCTATCCCTCCGCAAGCGGTATTCTTCTTTTTGCACACAACTTGGGGACTCCCCCACCGGCCTCGAGGGGGGCAGCCATGTCAAAGTACGCAGAAATCGCCCAGGACATCCGTGCGTCCANCGAGGACGGGGCCATCGCCCCCGGCGAGCGGCTGCCCACGGTGGTGGAGCTCTGCGAGCTCTACGGGGCGAGCAAGGTCACCGTGCGCAAGGCGGTGGAGCTTCTGGCCGAGCAGGGCCTGGTCTCGAGCCGCCGGGGGTCGGGCACCTTCGTCAAGGCGACGCCGGAGTCCAAGGGGGTGGACGGGTGCCATGCCGGCGACACCCTCTACATAGGCCGCACCGACCGCTCCATCGGCTTCACCAACGAGCACGCCCCCCAGGGCGAGGTCTCCTCGGTGGTCCACCTGTTCGCCATCGAGGTGCCCCCCGCCGAGGTGGCGGCCCGACTCGACCTGGGCGACGAGGACTTCTGCTACCACGACGTGCGCACGCGCCTCCTCGACGGCGTGCCCCTCGTCATCGAGGACACCTATATGCCCTTGGAGCTCGTCCCCGGCCTCAAGCGGCACCACGTGGAGGGTTCCATCTACAACTACCTGCGGCAGGACCTCGGGCTGCACTTGGCGAGCTTCCACCGCATCGTGCGGGCCGTGGCGGCCACGGCCGAGGAGGCCGGGCGCCTGGACATCGCCGAGGGGGACCCCCTGCTCGAGCTGGAGCAGATCGGCTTCCTGGACTCGGGCGCCCCCTTCGAGTACTCGGTCTCGCGGAACGTGGGCAGCCGCTCCGCCCTGCACACCATCAACATCACCTAGGCCGCCGGCAGCGAGGACGCACAGCGCCCACGGCAGGAGGCCCGGACCCCAGCGCTGGGGACCCGGGCCTCCGTCATGCAGGGGCCTTATGGGGAACGGCCGCCTCGGGGCCGCTACTCCCCCGCCGCCTCCAGGGCCTCGACGCCCAGGGCCGTGCAGCCGAGGATGCCCTGGTCGCCGCCGCAGCCGGCGGGCACGATGTAGCTGTCCTGCGCCTTGACCTGCTCGGTCTGGATGTAGCCACCCAGGAGCTCGGTGAACTTGTTGCGCACGAGCGGGAAGAGCTGCTCCTGCTTCATGACGCCGCCACCCAGCACGATCTTCTCGGGCGAGTAGACCATGACATAGTCGACGAGGGCCTCGGCGATGTACTCGCTCTCGAGCTCCCAGACCTCGGCCTTGNCGGCGAGGTCGACCCCCTTGGCGCCCCAGCGGGCCTCGATGGAGGGGCCGGAGGCCAGGCCCTCGAAGCAGGAGTCGTGGAAGCCGCAGACGCTGGCGCCNGNGTCGTAGGGGCGCTTGCGCNGGGANATGTGGCCGGCCTCCGGGTGCAGCATGCCGTGGAGGAGCTTCCCGCCCACCATGACGCCGGCGCCGATGCCCGTGCCGATGGTGATGTAGACCACGGTGCCCAGGCCCTTGGCGCACCCGAAGGTGGCCTCGCCGAGGCAGGCGGCGTTGACGTCGGTGTCGTAGCCGCAGGGCACGTCGNGGNCCCTCCTGANGGTGCCGAGGAAGTCGAAGTGGCGCCAAGCCGTCTTGGGGGTCTCGAGGATCCAGCCGTAGGTATCCGACTCCGGGTCCACGCCGGTGGGGCCGAAGGCGCCCACGCCGAGGGCGTCGATGTCCCTCCCGGCGAACCATGCCACGATGGCCTCGCAGGTGGGGCCGGGCTCCCCGGTGGGGATCTCCTCGCGCTCTAGGACCTCGCCCTCGGGGGTGGCCACGGCCATCACCATCTTGGTGCCGCCGGCCTCGAGGGCTCCGATGCGCAGGGACTTCTTCTCGGACATGGGTCTCCTCCCTGGGTAGGTGAACGAGAGCGATATGCCNTACTAACTGTAACGATACNGTTTTGATCGCGGTCCACCGATGACGACGGGAGCCTGAACAGTTTCTACAAGGTGAGCGGTACCTCCAGGGGCCACAGGCGGGCGCGGGCGCCCGGCACCTCCACGGCCGCGGCGTCGTAGGTGACGTCCAGGCCGCCGGCGAGCGTCACGGCACACCGGGGGCCCCGGATGCCCGACACCTCGAGGTCGAAGGCCGGGAGGCCCTCCGCGCGGAGCGACCCCTCCCCCTCCAGCACCGGCCCGCGAAACCCGGCGAGCTCGACCACGGGGCGCTGGAGGACGGTGCGGCCGTCGGTGACCACCTCGCGAGGCAGTGTAAAGCAGTGCTGCCAGCCGTGGTCCACGGTGGAGTTGGCGTGGTCGGGGCAGTCCGCCATGCCCATCCACCCTATGAGGATGCGCCGACCGTCCTCGGCCTCGAAGGTCNGGGGCGCGTAGAAGTCGAACCCGGCGTCCCACAGCGTGAACTACCCCAGCGAGCAGGGACCGAGGAGCGACCCCGAGAAGGGCATGTGGCCGCTCGGGTACACGTTGGCGCCGGCGGCGGGCCCCTCCATGCCCTGGGGGCTCACCGAGAGCACCGCCAGCGGCGGGGCGGCGGGGTCGAAGCCCGGCGCGCGCGTGGCCTCCGCGGCCCCCAGCACGAGGAGGTCGGGGCACTCCCACATGTAGCCCAGGGGCCGCTCGGAGGCCACCGTGTTGGCGAAGGCCNAGTGCANGAGGTCGTCGGANNCGTAGACAAGCACCTCGCCGCGGTCGCGGTCGCGGTCCGCCCCCTTGGCCCGGGCGCCCAGGAGCATGAGGAAGGCGGGGCCGCCCTCCCCCGGGTTGGCCAGGACGCGGGGGTCGCGCACATGGCAGGTGACGGAGGCAGGGTAGTCGTCCACCGTCATGACCAGGCGCTTGGAGCCAAAGACGCCGCCGTCGTCGCTCTCCACGAGCACGGTGTTGGACTCCCGGCCGTCGAGCACGTAGTCGAACTCGCGCCCGGGTTCCTCGCGCTTGACGTTGCCGGCGTAGAAGGCGTGGATGCGGCCCCGTGCACGACGGAGGACCCCGAGTAGACCCCGTGGCAGTCGAAGGGCGAGTTCTGGTAATACGCGTGAAACACGCCGTCCTTCTGGAAGAGGCCGTTGGGNTCGTTGAGCCAGCCGGCCTCGGGCATGAGGTGGAACCGCTGGGACCAGGGCCCGTGNCCGCGATGGGCGGCCTCCTCGGTGCGGGCGCGGCAGAGTCGTGCGAGGTCTCGGGTGAGGGAGTTCACCGGTTGATCTCCAATGGTCGGGTGTCGGGCACGGGCCGGGCCTGGGCGCCGGCCGCAGCCNGGGCCCGGGCCCTCGGAGACAGGCGTCNCAGCCCTTGCGGGCAAGGCCCATGACGTCGCTCTTGCCCGGCTCCACGGGGGCGGAGAGGTCGAGGCGCTCCACGTCGAAGTCGTAGGCGTTGGAGACGATCATCATCGTGGTGGCGGGGTAGCCGGCGCGGCGCACGGCGGAGAAGTCCACGTCGAGGAGCGGGTCGCCCGCGGCCACGCGCTGGCCCTCGGAGACGAGCTTGGAGAAGCCCTCCCCCTCCATCTTCACGGTGTCCACGCCCACGTGGATGAGGATCTCGGCGCCGGAGCCGCTGGTGATGCCTGCGGCGTGGCCGGTGTCGAAGACCGTGCTCACGGTGCCGCCGCACGGGGCCACCACGGGGAGCCTGTCGGCCTCACCGGGGTCGATGGCCACGGTGGGACCCGGGATCTCGGCGGCGAAGGTGGGGTCGGCGATGTAGGCGGCGGCCGCGGGGGACCCGGCGAGCGGGGCCACGAGGGTCTCGGCGGCCAGGAGCGCCGGGGCGGCCGCGGGAGCGGCGGCGGGCTCGGAGGCGGAGGCCTCGTCGGCCTTGACGCTTCTCAGCAGAGACGTAGCCGTCGTTGAGGTAGCGCGAGACCATGGCGCTGCTCACCCCGGCGATGCGGGCGACATCCTTGATGGTGGCCACGGTCCTGCCCCTCTCCCCGCTCATCGACCCCACGGTCGACGCCATAGTAGCTGAAAANCGGGACCGCCACGAAGGCGGGGCGGTCCCCGGGACCCCACTGCGACAGGGCCCGCCGGTTGGGCCCTACGCTTGGCCCTCGGCCCCATGCAAGGGCGCCTGCGGCATGGAGAGCGATCGACGGCCGCCGCCTCACCCCATGCCAAAGCGGCCTGCGGCATGGGTGCGGGGGCCAAAACCCATGCCGGAGCGGCCTTTGGCATGGGCCGCCCCGCNAAAAGACACCCCGCGGGACCAGCCCGCGGGGTGCCTGGAANCCGAACGTCCTCTCTGGGANGAAGNCGNCCGTCCCTACTCCGAGAGGTCCTCCAGCTGGGAGCTCAGGCGGGAGAGCGTGACCTCGAGCTCCTCCTTGCGGGCCCGCTTGGCCTCCACGACCTCCGGGGCCGCCTTGGCGAGGAACCCGGGGTTGCCGAGGGTGCGCTCGATGCCGGCGAGCTCGCCGNTCACCTTCTTNACCNCCTTCTNCAGGCGCTNGGCNTCNTCNCCGAGNTCCACGAGGCCCTCGAGCACCACGTAGGCCTCGAAGCCCGGGNCCNCGAACNAGACNGAGTTGGCGGGCTTCTCGGCGTGCTCGCCCACCACCAGCGACGAGAGGCGGCCCACCTCCACGAGGAAGTCGCGCTGGGCCTCGAGGCGGGCGGCGTCGGCCGGGGCGGCCTTGACCACCACGTCGACCTCGGCGCGAGGGCTCAGGCGATAGCGGGCGCGCAACGAGCGCACACCGGAGACGAGGGCGCGGGCGATCTCGAAATCGGCCTCGGCCTCGTCGTTGACGTAGGCCCCGTAGGCCGCGGGCTCGGGCCAGGCCGAGAGCATGAGGAAGCGGCCGTCNTGGGACGAGTCGCAGCCGGTCTTGGCCGCCTCGGCGAGGTCGAGGGNGGAGGCGGGCATGGACTCCCAGACCTTCTCGGTCACGAAGGGCATGACCGGGTGCAGCAGGCGCAGCGAGGTGTCGAGCACAAAGACGAGGNTGCGTTGGGCACCCACGCGGACCTCGGGGTCCTCGGACTGCAGGCGGCCCTTGCAGAGTTCGATGTACCAGTCGCACACCTCGTTCCAGAAGAAGCCCTGCAGGCCGCGGGCGTAGTCGCCGAAGCGGTACTCCTCGAGGCACGCCGTGGTGTCCGCCACCTGCTTGGCCAGGCGCGAGAGCATCCAGGNGTCCTCGGGCGTGGCGGCCACCGGGGCGCCGGGCTCGAAGCCCTCCATGTTCATGAGGGCGAAGCGGCAGGCGTTCCAGATCTTGGTGACGAAGGCGCGGGCCTGCTCGGTGCGGGGACTCGACTCGAAGGCCCCGGTCTTCTTGTCGAAGGTGGCGTCAAAACGCACGTCCTGGTTGTTGGTCACCAAGGTGAGCAGGTTGTGGCGCATGGCGTCGGCACCGTACTTGGCCATGAGGTCCATGGGGTCGACGCCGTTGCCCTTGGACTTTGACATGCGGCTGCCNTCCTTGGCGAGGATGGTGGCGTAGATGACCACGTCCTCGAAGGGAATCCGGTCGCAGAAGTACAGCGAGCTCATGATCATGCGGGCCACCCAGAGCGCGATGATGTCGCGAGCCGTGACCAGGGCCTTGGTGGGATAGTGGCCGGCCATCTCCTCGGGGTGCTCCGGCCAGCCCTGGGTGGCGAAGGGGAAGAGCTGCGAGGAGAACCAGGTGTCCAGCACGTCGGGGTCCTGGTGGACGTGGCGGCCGCCGCACGTGGGGCACACCTCCACGTCGTCCATGGAGGCGTCCTCCCAGCCGCAGTCCNCGCAGGTGAAGACGGGGATGCGGTGTCCCCACCAGAGCTGGCGCGAGATGCACCAGTCCTTGAGGTTCTCCATCCAGGTGAGGTAGGTCTGCTCCCAGCGCTTGGGATGGANGGTGACGTCGCCCGAGGTGACGGCCTCGGTGGCCGGGCCCTTGAGCTTGTCCACGGCCACGAACCACTGCTCGGAGAGCCAGGGCTCGAGCGCGGTGTCGCAGCGGTAGCAGTGCATGACGGAGTGGTCGTGGTCCTCGACGTGGTCGAGCAGGCCGTTCTCCTCGAACCAGGCCACCACGGCGGCGCGGGCCTCGTCGCGGTCCATGCCGGAGAACTCGCCGTAGCCGTCCACCACGTGGGCGTGCTCGTCGAAGACATTGATCTTCTCGAGGTCGTGGGCCTCGCNCATGGCGAAGTCGTTGGGGTCGTGGGCCGGGGTCACCTTGACGAAGCCGGTGCCGNAACCCGCGTCCACGNGCCAGTCGGCGAAGATGGGGATCTCGCGGCCCACGATGGGCANGACCACCGTGGCGCCCACGNANCTTGAGGCCTCGGGGTCGTCCTGGGAGACGGCCACACCGGTGTCGCCGAGCATGGTCTCGGGGCGCGTGGTGGCGACGACGATGTGGTCCTTGCCGTCCACGGGCTCCTTGAGCGGGTAGCGCAGGTACCAGAGGCGGCCGTGCTCGTCCTTGTACTCGGCCTCGTCGTCGGAGATGGCGGTGCAGCAGTTGGGGCACCAGTTGACGATGCGCTCGCCGCGGTAGATGAGGCCGGCGTGGTACCAGTCGCAGAAGACCTTGCGCACGGCGTGGGAGAACNGCGGGCTCATGGNGAACTGCTCGTCGGCGAAGTCCGCGGAGCAGCCCATGCGCTTGATCTGCTTGACGATGGTGCCGCCGTACTCGCGGGTCCAGTCCCAGCAGGCGTCCACGAACTTCTCCCGCCCCAGCTCCAGGCGGGAGACGCCCTGCTCCTTCAGGCGCTTGTCCACCTTGGTCTGGGTGGAGATGCCGGCATGGTCGAGGCCCACGATCCAGCGGGTGGAGCGGCCGGCCATGCGGTTGTAGCGGATGAAGGCGTCCTGGATGGTGTCGTCGAGGGCGTGGCCCATGTGGAGCACGCCGGTGACGTTGGGGGGCGGGATGACGACGGTGCAGTCGCCCGTGCCCTTGGAGCGCTGGTAGCAGCCGGCGTCGATCCAGCGCTCGACGAGCTGCGGCTCGGTCGTCTGGGGATCGTAGGTCTTGGGCATGTCGGTCACGGATGGCCACCTTCCGGTTCGCAGGGCAGGGCAACGCGTGTCATTGTACCCGCAGCGACGCNGCGCCGGGCCGCTCCGTCGCCTCGGACGGGCCGGCCCGGCGCCGCGTTCCCGCGCGTCTGGGAGGGCGAAGGGCTACTCGATGTCGTCCTCGTCGGCGTAGGAGNCCTCGAGCATCTGGGCGAAGGCCACAGGGTCGGCGGTCTCCTCGGCGGTGAAGACGCCGTCGTGGCGGGCGTCCTCGCGCAGGTCCTCGATGGCGTCCACGAGGTCGTCGGCCTCGGGGCCGTCGGGGATCTCGGCCGCCACCATGACGGCGAGCTCCCCGTCGTCGAGCTCGGACTCCTCGGCAAAGCCCATGTCGACAAGCTTGCGCGAGGTCACGGGCACGTCGTCGTAGGAGGTGTCGGAGAGGCGGGCCCGGCCGTCCTCGACGGTGACGGTGGCCTTCTCGCGGGTGAGGGAGTCGGCGTCGACGTCGTACTCGTCGATGTCGAAGGCGATGGCGGCGGAGGCGTCCTCGAGGGCCTTCAGCAGGCGGCCGGCGTCCTCCACAGAAAGCGAGCCGCAGAGGCAGGCGGCGGCGNCCTCGTCGAAGCCGTCGTNGGTCTTGCCGCTCACCTGGTAGACGGTGCGGCCGCCCTCCTCGTCGGNGCCGTAGACCGACGTGATGCCGTAGGTGAGCCTCGCCTCGTCGTAGCCGTCGAGGGTGGCGTCCCAGAGCGACTTGAANGCGGGGTCGCCTATGACGGACGTAGCGATGGACATGGTGCCGTAGAACGCAGTGGCCATGGGTGTTCCTTCCTGTGGGCGTGTGCTGGGCCCTACGTACCCGTTTGCCGCGCCGCACGACGGGGGCCGCCCGCGCGGCACACAAAGGCTTCCGCGCACGGGGTGCGGGCGGTGTAGGTGCGCGGGACGGCGATGGGTCCCGAGAGGCCTCCCCTACCCCCGGTGCGCCGCCGGGGCGTCGCCGCGCTCCGTGCCGGGGTCGTCGCCGATGGTGCGCAGGCCGTCGTCGGGGGCAGGGACGTCGTCGAACCAATACTTCCACTCCCGGAAGGGCGTGGNGCCGGTGGCCCCTGTCACCGCCTCGAAGGCGTCCTTGGGCACGAAGGTGCGCAGGCCCGCGCCAGAGACCGTGGTGAGGCGCACGCCGCCGGCGGCCAAGGCCTCCTCCACGAAGGCGAGGCAGTTGTGGGTCACGAGGTCGTAGGTGCCGGGCGCGGCCTTGACCCCCTCGGCGTAGTCGGCCACGGCACGGCCGGCCTTGGAGGNGGCCGTGAGGGCGACGGCGCAGTCCACGTGCTCGTTCCACCAGTTGCCGGGGTTGCCGTGGACGNTCCAGCCGGAAGCCCGGCGGAGGGCGGCGAAGGTCTCCGGCTCCCGCAGGCAGGCCATGGACGCCGGGGCCTTGAGGGCGTTGCCCCGGCGGTAGTAGGAGTAGGTCATGAGGTCGCCCGCGGACGGCCCCACGGCGAGGATGGCATGGCCCTCGTCGAAGGCCGCCATGAGGTTGAAGAGCACGAGGAGCGTGTAGGAGCCCGCGGGCACCGGGGCCCAGTCGCGCTCGGGCACGGCCTGCTCGCGCTGCACCCGGCGGGCGTGACGGCGGGTGAGGTACGTGTCGACGGTTCCGAGGCTCATGAGGCCTCCCCCTTCCCCGTGCCGGCCGCGCCGGCGACGTGGTCCATGAAGACGCGGTAGTCGCACTCGTTCTGCTCGGCGTAGGCCTCGGCAAAGGCGCAGAGCGCGCGGTCGGCCGCGTCCGAGGTGCCGAGGTACCCGGCGATGGCCCCGCGGTCGCCGGAGCGCGCGTGGGCGNGGGCGAGGGTCCAGGCGCAGAGCTCTCCGTAGAGCGCGAGGGTGTCGGCGTCTATGGCGTCCAGGTCCACCGTGGCCTTCCAGTCCCAGAGCTGGCGCACGTAGAAGGAACGGCCCGGGGCGCCGGGGACGGGGACGTCGGCCCAGCCGAGGAGCACGTCGCCGGTGGCCTGCATGAGGCGCTGGCCGCGCACCACGCGCTCGCCGCCCCGGTAGCGCGGCGCGAGGCCCGTGTAGCGCGAGAGGCACGACTCCCCGGCCTCCTTGAACTGCAGCACGAGCGGGTCGTCCACCTGGCGGCCNGAGAGGGCCACCACCCAGTTGCGCATACCCACGCTGCCCACGCCCACGACCTTGAGGGCGGCGCCCNCGTAGGCGTAGCGGTCGATGAGCCCGCGGTTCTCCGGGGCGAGGGATGAGCGGTAGGCGGAGAAGAGCTCGGCGAGGGAGCGCGGAAACCGCTCTACGTCGCCCGCGGGAAGGAACCGGTCCAGCGGCACGATGGCGGGCGGGTCGAACACGATGCGCCGGTCGGCGCCCTCCCCTTCCACGAGCTTTCTGAAGGCACGGGAGTTGTCCTTGGCAAAGGCCGCGGCGAGGCCCTTGGCCACCTGGCGGCGCTCCTTCTTGGAGGCGTCGGCGGAGAGGGCGTCGAGGAGCCCCTGGACGTCCACGTGGGTGTGNCAGANGGAAANCGCGCCTTGGTGGGCGAAGTATGCCATGGCCTCGCGGTAGGCNGCGGCGCAGGCGAGCGCGGNGTCGTGGGCGGTGGCCGCCCCGAACCNGCGGCNGCGGGCGCAGACGGCCACGCTCGAGACCATGCGCTTGACGTCCCACTCCCAGGGGCCGCGGGCCACCTCGTCGAAGTCGTTGAGGTCGAAGACCAACGCGGACTCCGGCGAGCGGTAACCGCCGAAGTTGCCGATGTNGGCGTCGCCGCAGNCCTCGANGATGAGGCCCGTGGACGGCGTCGTGGAGAGGTCCGCGGCCATGGGCAGCGCCGTGGCGCGGAAGTAGGCGAAGGGCGAGGCGGCCATGCGGCGGTGGCGCTCGGGGATGAGGGCCTGCAGGCGGCCGCGCTCCTGGGAGAGGATGAGGTCCAGGGCCGACGTGCGGTCGGGCACGACCTCCCAGCGGGCGAGAGAGCTCCTCGGGCAGCGCTTGCGCAGCGAGCGGCCGGTGTCGCGGGCCTCGACGAACCCGGGGAAGCGCCGGAGGGTGGCGTCGGGGATGGGCGACTCCGAGGAGCCGGCGAAAGGCGACGGCCGGTCGGGCTGCGTGCTGCGGGACTGTGCCATGGGGGCTCCTGGCTGCGGGTGCGGGTGCGGGTGCGGGTGCGGGTG
>NZ_CAJMXC010000055.1:0-13140 GCF_905219715.1 Olsenella sp. CU969 | reverse complement strand
GGACCGGGGCGCCCGGGGCGTCGGGCAGCGGCTGCCTCTCGGGGACGGTGTCGGCCTCCCCGGCGGCAGCCTCCTCGGCCACGACGGTCGTCTCGTCGGCCTCCACGACGACGGTCTCGTCAGGCGCGGCCGCGGGCTCACCGGGCGCGTCCCCGGCATCGGCGGCGGCGAGGGCTTCCGCGGCCACCGCGGCCTCGCCCTCGAGCTCCTCGGGGTCGACGGGGGCCGCCCCGATGGCCACCTCGGCCACGGTCTCCCCGGCCACGACCTCCTCGGGGACGTCGAGGGGGCTGCCGCAGCTGCTGCAGAATCGGGCGTCCTCGCCGTTATCGTGGCCGCAACGGTTGCAATGCATACACATCTCCTCACTGTGAGCACGGACGATGCAACGTACCGTCACAGGATACGGGTCCGGTGGGACCGTGGATTACCCTGCACAGTCTTTTTAAGATTCCCGCAAGCGGTATTCCTCAAACCATGCCGCAACCGGAACATCAGCCGTAGACCGGCCTGACGGGGGCCAGGGCCGGCAGGTCCCTTCAAACCCCGTCGAAGACCTTGCGGCCTCCCACGTAGGTGGCGAGGACATGGGCGCCATGGAGGGCGTCGGGGTTCTCGGAGAGGGGGTTGCGGTCGATGACGACGAGGTCGGCGAGCCTGCCCGGCTCCAGGGTGCCCAGCTCGCGCTCGCGACCCACGGCCACGGCGCCGCCGAGGGTGAGGGCGCGCACGGCCTCGGCCGCGCTCACGCGCTGCTCGGGCAGCCAGCCGCCCGCGGGGTCCCCCGAGGCGTCCCGGCGTGTCACGGCGTCGTGGACGATGGCGGCGGGGTCGCAGGGCACGCAGGGGGCGTCGGTGCCAAAGGCCATGGGCACGCCGCTGTCCAGGTAGGTGCGGAACGGCCACATGAAGGAGGCGCGCCCCTCGCCGAGGTCGCGGGCCGGCTGCGTGACGTCGATGACGATGTGCTGGGGCTGCACGGACGCCACGACGGCGGCGTCGCGCATGCGTGCCACGTCGGCCCGCTCGAGGTTCTCGATGTGCTCGAGGCAGTTGCGCCCCTGGGCAGGCGCACCGAAGCGCCCCTTCGCCTCCTCGAAGATGGAGACGCCCTCGTGCACGGCGGCGTCGCCGATGGTGTGGATGCGCACGGCGATGCCGGCCTCGGCGGCCTTGAGCACGATGGAGCGCATNTGCTCGGCGGGGATGGCCGGGTGGCCGCAGTCGCCGGGGAAGCGNGGGTTGGCGTAGGGCTCCAGCAGCCACGCCGTGTGGGCGCTGCTCACCCCGTCGAAGAACTGCTTGACGCCTGGGGCGCGTAGCATGGGGCCAGTGAGCTCNGNCTGCAGGCGNTCGATGCGGGAGAGGTCGCCGTCGAGGGGCAGCGTGGGGAACAGGTGCCCGCGCACGGTGAGCTCGCCGGCGGCGTCGAGGTCCGACCACACGTCGTCGAGCACGGCGTCGCAGCCGGGGATGGCCGAGAGGCCCATGTCGCACACCGAGGTGACGCCGCGGNNGATGAGCTCGTGGAGCCAGTCGNGAAACACCTGGNGGAGCTGCTCCCTGGGCAGCGACTCCAGCACCCGGGCCACGTAGTACATGCCGGCACCCTCGCGGAACACGCCGGTGAGGCGGCCGTCCCCGTCGCGGTCGAAGGAGCCGCCGGCCGGGAGCTCGGTGTCCTCGTCGATGCCCAGCTCGCGCATGGCACAGGTGTTGAGCCAGAGGGTGTGGGAGTCGCCGGAGTACATGGCCGCGGGCGTCGTGGGGAAGTAGGCGTCGAGCGAGAGGCGCGTGGGGGCGATGGGCGGGTCCCAGAGCATGTCGCGCCAGCCGTGGGAGAGGGCCCAGGTGCCCCAGGGGCGGTCCTTGGCAAAGTCGTACATGCGGNCGGCGCAATCGGCCTCGGAGGTGCCGCAGTACTCCATGGCGAGGGCCGAGGGGAAAAGTGCCGAGTGGAACACGTGCTGGTGGGCGTCGTGGAGGCCGGCGCAGACGAAGGCGTCGCCCCAGTCTTCCACCTGCGTGGAAGAGTCTTGGTAGAGATGGGCGTGGTCCGGGTCCACCACGGCCACGANGCGGTCGCCGTCCACCACCACGGCGGCGGGGNGCGTGCGGTCCCCCAGCCCGTCGAAGACGTGGCGGGACGTGATGATCCGCGTGGCCATGGCCCTCTCCCCTGTCCTCGAGGCTCATTCAAAGGTGCAGTCGCCCACCAGCATACGCCTACCCGGCCCCGGGGCCGAACCGGCGTCCACCGCGACCCGCCGACGGCCGGCGGGGCGGCGGCTGTCATGCGGCGCCGGCCGCACAGTGGGTGTCACTTTGGTCGGGTTCTTTTGCTGTCACACGGCCCCGACTGTGCAGCAACGCCGCCACCCCGCCCGAAGCGACTGACGGACCGGGCGCCCCGGAGGCCGCAGGGCGCCGCCCGCACAGCACGGACGCACAGTAAAGGCATCGTGCTGCAAGGGGGCCTTGCCGTGCGTTCGCCAAGCCCCCTTTGCGTCGAGGAGGACTTGGCGAACGGTTTTCGAGGAACAGGCGGGCCTTAGCGAGCGGCCAATCGCACGACAAGGGGCCTTTGCGTCGAGAGGGGCCTACTGTGCGGCCTTGGTGCGCGGCGTTGCCGAGCAGCCCTTCCCCTCTCGTCATCCTCTCGTCATCATCGGCCGACTTGGTGAAATGACAAATGTCGCCGCCCTCTTTATCGCAGTTGCCGCCTAATATCATGGCACCTTGGAAGGATGAGAGGCGGCACGGGAGACGCACCCCGTGCCGCCTCTAAGAAAAACGCCTGAAAAGAGGGCGAGCCGCCAACGTACCCACATAGACCCAGAAGAGCGCCTCGCAAACCACCGAGAAGACACGATCCGCCACAAGGTCTCCCGCACCAGAGCGCACAAGGGGATACCATATAAAACCAGATATCATTATCACCGTTACCGCAACAAGAACGGNGCCCNNTACGGTGCNTAGAACATTCAGGTGCGNGGGCACTGGGTTGGAACGCTCGAGACGAATCTGCACCCAATTAACAAGTCTCCGCCAATCCATAGCGTTAAGCCGGCCGCGATCCTGAGAACGGACCGTATCCAAACCAATATATCATTGACCTATAATTTGTATCATTGTAGAATCGGACAACCCAGTAACTCATACCAGCATTGCTGTTGACGTAGATACCGATAGCACAGTAAACAGATGCAGTGTTACCTACGAGATTAACAATTGCATTGTATACTTCTCGTACTTTCCCCGAACCAATCCCGAGTCCTATCAAAGTTGCGGCGAAGCTAGCCCAGGGCATAATATTGCCAAGATACATTGTACTATTATATTGATATCCAGCAGGAATCCTGCGAATAGCCCGCCCACTCCCATCNAATCCAATTGAGCTCTCAATATATGGCGCACCATTCAAGCTAACAGTTACACGCTCTTGAGAAACCAGTGCTTCTGCCAAATNACCGGTGGAGTCATCGAGCNCAATAGCTTTGCAGGTATCCGTTGAAGACGCGTTTGATGGAGCCGCATGGGCCATCTTTGGTGCCAGTGACGCAACCGCACATACACTCGCCAGGCCGAACAGCCCGCGCCTTGTCAAGTCAATTGAACTCATTTTAACTCCTTTCTTTTGTCGATACCGTCATTCAATCANACGTCTTGANTAGATTCATTAGCAGATTGCACACTTATGCTGAACGGTATCTATAAAGTGGTAAACGGCGCATCGTTTATCCATTGTCATTCGATTGCCGCACACTTTGTTCTTGGCCACAAACAAGCAGATTCGACCACATCGCCTTGAACCGCGACAACGATGAGTTAGGCCGCTCCCGGTCGCCTGCACAGCAGACTTACCAACCCATCCGTGGCCNGTGGCAGGAGAACGACGGCAGGCGCCCCCACCCCTTCCGGAGGGGTGGGGGCGCCTGCCGATTACATATAGGTTCAAATAGGATAAGTGACAGATGTCACCGTCCCCATTGTCACGACACGCGACGCCTGGCTAGTCGTCGAGGTAGCGGGCCAAAAACTCGCGGGTGCGGGGCTGCTCGGGATCGCCGAAGATCTTCTCAGGCGCCCCCTGCTCGGCGATGACGCCTTGGTCCATAAAGACCACGCGATCGCTCACGTTCTTGGCGAAGGCCATCTCGTGGGTGACCACCACCATGGTCATGCCGCCCTCGGCCAGCTTGCGCATGACCTCGAGCACCTCGCCCACGATCTCGGGGTNGAGGGCGCTCGTAGGCTCGTCGAAGAGCATGATCTGCGGGTTCATGCAGAGGGCGCGGGCGATGNCCACGCGCTGCTTCTGACCGCCGGAGAGGCGCTTGGAGTCGGCGTGGGCGAAGTCCGCCAGGCCCACGGAGGCCAGGTGGTCGAGGGCCACCCTCTCGGNCTCCTCCTTCTTGAGCTTGCCCAGGGTCACCGGGGCCAGGGTGCAGTTGTCGAGCACGTCGAGGTTGTTGAAGAGGTTGAACCCCTGGAACACCATGCCGATGTCGGCGCGCAGGGCGTTGACGTTGGTCTCGGGGGCCATGAGGTCCTGGCCGCCGAACCACACGTGGCCGGCATCGGGGGTCTCGAGGAGGTTGAGGCAGCGAAGGAGCGTGGACTTGCCCGACCCCGAGGCGCCGATGATGGTGAGCACCTCTCCCGGGGCCACGTCGAGATCGATGCCCTTGAGCACCTCGTGGGAGCCGAAGGACTTGCGCAGGCCCTGGACCGAGATGAGCGGGGCCTGGGCGGCGTTGGGGGTGTCGGCTGCGGTCATGGTCGCCCCTCCTTAGGACTGGCGCGCGCGGGCGGGCGCGGCGGCGGGATCGGTGGTGGAGCCCACGGGACCCGGGGCCTCCANGTCGAGGCGGGCGGCGAGCATGGTGAGGACCTTGGAGAACACCATGGTGAGAATCAGGTAGACCACGGCCGCGATGCAGTAGGCCTCGAGGCCCTNGTAGTAGATNCCGATGACGCTCGTGGTGGCAAACATCAGGTCGAACACGCCGATGATGGAGAGGACCGAGGAGTCCTTGNTGTTGACGATGAGCTCGTTGGACAGGGCCGGGATGGAGTTCTTCACGCCCTGGGGGAAAACGACGCGGCGCATGGCCTGCCACTGGGAGAGGCCCAAAGAGCGCGCCGCCTCGAGCTGGCCGGGGTCGACGGCCTCGATGCCACCGCGCAGCACCTCCATCATGTAGGCCGTGGAGTTGAGGCNGATGGTGACGAGGCCGTCCCAGAACGGAGACCACACCGCGTTGATGTGGGCNGTCTCCCAGCCTATNCCGCGAAACACCGCGAGGCCGGCGAAGTAGACGATGGCACCCTGCACCATCATGGGCGTACCGCGCACCACGGTGGAGTAGAGACGGGCGAAACCTGCACCCACGGCCTTGAAGAAGCGCACGGCGTCGTTCTCGCCGCGGTCGGGCGTCTGGATGCGCAGGAACACGAGGAGCAGCGCCAGGAAGAAAGCGATGACCGTGCCGAAAAGGGCCAGCTCAATGGTGGTGGTCACGCCGGTGACAAAGAGCTGGCGACCGTTGTAGAGCATGTAGACGGCACTCTCGAGAAAGCCAGAAGGGTTGGTGGGGCTGGCGATGGCGCCCTGGCAGAGGGCCACGAAGTGGGCCACGGGTCCCAGGCAGAACAGCGCTATGGCGCAGGCCCACACAAGGTAGCTGAGATAGCGCAAGGGCTTTCTCAGCGTGGCGCGGGCCAGCGGGCACCGGCTGCGGTAGGCGCCGCGCAGGACCGCCTTGGCCACGAGCGCCACGGCCGAGAACACGAGCCAGGCAAGGCACGCAACGGTGAGCGCGCGCCCGGCCGCCCCGAGCGGCAAGGTGGCCGTGCAGGCAAGCGAGAAGGCGGCCACGGCGCTCGTGCCGAGCAGCACGTAGGGGTGGTCGCTCTTGACAAAGCGGGCCAAGCGGNGGAAGAANCCGGCCCCTTCGGGCAGGGGCTCGGCATAGGGGTGGAGATTTTCCTCCTCGCCGAGGACGGCCTCCTCGAGCCTGGAATCGGGTACTCCAAGTGCCATGGCAACTCCTTATCGATGGCGAAGGAGCGCCGGACGCACCTCGGGCGCCCGGCGCTCTCAAAAAACAGATGGCCTGGATGGCCGAAAAGCCTAGGCAGGCTGGCGGTCGCAGGCGGCCGTCCAGATCTCCTGGCGCTCGGTGTCGGAGATGGCGTTCACGGCGTCGTTCACGGCGTCGGCTTTCTCATAGCCCTTGGCGTAGCCCACCGAAGCGGGGTTGGTGGTGGCAAAGCCCTTGCCNTCGGCGAACNGGATGGGAACGAGGTTCTCGTTGGAGCGCATGTAGCCCTCCTNGTTCATCTTGGGGTAGGTGACCGCGTCCACAGCGCCCTGGGCCAGCTGAGAGAGAACGGCGGGCATGGNNTCAANGGGGTTGGCGNGGGTGGAGTCGGGCATCTCCTCGCCAATGACGTCGTCGTAGAGGGTGGCCTTCTGGCCCATGACGGTGGCGCCGGCGAAGTCGGCCAGGCTGGTGGCGTTCTCGTAGGGAGAGCCCTTCATGACGAAGATGCCGATGCTGTCCTCGATGTAGGGGTCGGAGAAGTCGATGGACTGACGACGCTCCGGCGTGTCGCTCATGCCGGCGATGATGAGGTCGATCTGGCCGTTGTTGAGGGCGTCCACCAAGCCGTCGAAGGAGAGCTTCACGGCCACGGGCTCGGCGCCGAGGGCCTCGGCCACGCGCTTGGCGATCTGAACGTCGTAGCCGTCGGCGTAGGCGCCGGAGACGTTCTCGATGGGGATGGTGAACTCGGTCTCCTCGGTGGCCTGCCAGTTGTAGGGGGCGTAGGCGACCTCNATGCCCACACGCAGGGTGGTGCCGGAGCCGCCCTCGGTGGCCTCGGCCTGGGCGCCGTCGGGGGCGGTGCCGCAGCCCGCAAGGGCCGTGGCGGCGACGGTGAGGGCGCCGGCGGCGAGGAAGCCGCGGCGGGTGAGGAAGCCGGAGGCGGTGCGCTTGGGCAGCCCGCCGTTCGTCGAGGACTGGCGCACCGGGGAGGTGTTCTGGTCGTTCATGGCTGCTCCTTCGCATCCAGACGGGACGGGCCCTATGCCCGTCGGTGGGTCCCAGAGTACGATAAAGACGAATACCGAGGTAGGACGCGGTGCCTCCCTTTCACTGCATAGAAACAGTATGCACCCGCAATCCTATGCATCATAGGCCGGATAGGGGAACACGGGTATAAAGTAGCTGGCAAAGTGCATGAATCCGTGAATAGAAACGCGTATCACAGCGCTTTTCAATCGGCTCTATCCGTCAAAAGATACGGCTCTATTGACCACCTATTTGAATAATAGCTGGTAGATTTACTATCATTTATCACACCCATGAGCCAAGCGGCGTATATGTCAGCTGTTTCTGTATACAACCTGTAAGTCAGTGGAGGCAGCAGGCCTCCACGAGGCGGCGCAGGAACGCCACCCCTTGGGTGAAGGACCGCTCCAGGACACGCTCGTCCGTGCCGTGGACGCCGCGGGAGCTCTCCCCCGCGTCCACCACGAATGCCGAGAACCGCAGGCACTGGTCGCAGACGCCCTCGTACATGCGGGCGTCGCTGGCGCCGACGGCCAGGGTCGGCACGAGCGGCACGGGGGTGCCGTCGGGCTCCGTGAAGAGGGGTGCGGCGGCCTGGCGCAGACGCTCCATGCCCCAGCCGTCCCAACGCGAGACCGCGGAGGGCGGATTGGAGCCGCCCATGAGGGCCACCTCCACGCCGAGGTCGGCCACGAGTTCCCGAACCGCGGACACGAGGCCCTCCAGGGTCTCACCCGGCAGCAGGCGGAAGTTCACGGCCGCCCCCATGTCCTGCGGCATCACGTTGGGCACGGAGGCGCCGCCCTCCATCATCGTGGGCGCGGCCGTGGTGCACACGAGGGGGTAGGTCTCGGGGTCCCGGGCCAGCAGGGTGGCGAGCTCGGTGGCGCAGGCGTCCACGCGGCCCGGGTCCCCTTGGAGGAGGTCCGCCACCGGCCCGCGGGAGATGCGGGGCGCGAGCTCTCGGAACATGGCCGCCACGGGCCCGGTGAGCCGGGGCTCCCCCACGGCGTCCAGAATGCGGGACACCGCCCGGCAGAGCCTGCCGAGGGAGGTGCCGCCCACGGGGTTGGAGGAGTGGCCTCCCGCCGACGCCGCGGAGAGCCACAGGTCGGCGTAGCCCTTCTCGGCCACGGCGACCCCCATCCAATGCCCGTCGCCGCCGAGGCCGGCGAGGTCGTGCACCAGGTAGTCGCCCTCGTCGACGAGGAACACCGGACGCACTCCGCGGGATCCGAGGGTGCGCGCGAGGGCGCGGGCACCCTCCTGGAGGCACTCCTCGTCGTGGCCGCACGCCACCACCACGCCGCGGCGGAGGGGGCGGCCTTCGGCGAGCACGAGCTCCAGGGCCTCGAGGATGCCGGCGAGCTGCACCTTCATGTCGATGGCGCCGCGACCCCAGACCCATGTGCCGTCGGCGGTCCCCGAGAAGGGGCCGTGGGTCCAGTGGTCCTCCGTCCCCGGCACACAGGGCACCACGTCCTGGTGGGCCATGAGCATCACGGGGTCGAGGCCCGGGTCGCGGCCGGGCAGCTCCAGCAGCAGTGCCTGGGGACCGCCGCCGGCCGCGCCCTCCACGAGGGTCTCGGTGGCCGCGGAGAAGACGCGGGGGTAGTGGGACCTCAGGTAGGCGCGCTGCTCCTCGAAGGCGCCCCAGTCACCCGACCCGTACGCCCCCGTGGCCACGGTGGGAAACGACAGGAGGCCGGCCAGGCGCCGGGCGGCCGCCGGGCCGTCGAGCCCGGGGCAGCCGTCGCCGGCGAGGAACGCGAGGACGCCGTCNCCACCCGCGGGCGGCGCTCCATGGGCACCCACGGTCACTCCGGCTGGCGCTCGACGGCGCCGTCCCACAGCTCCTGGCGCTCCGCGTCGGAGAGGTCGGCCAGGGCCCCGTTGATGGCGGCGAGCATGTCGTCGTTGCCCTTGGCCACACCCACGCCGGTGGTCACCACATCGGGGAAGCCCTCGCCCTCATCGAACCGCACCGGCACGATGCCGGGGTTGCTCCGCAGGTAGGCAGCCTCGTTCTCCATGTTGTAGGTGGCGGCGTCCGCGGCGCCCTGCTGGAGGGCGGCGAGCACGTTGGGCACGGAGGGCAGCGGGGTCATGTGCACCACGCCGGGGATCTCNTCGATGATGTCGTCGAGCNTGGNGNCCTTCTGACCCACGACGGAGGCGCCGGAGAGGTCCACGAGGGTCTTGGCGTCCTCATAGGGCGAACCCTCGCGCACGAACAGGCCGTAGGTGCCCTCGAAGTAGGGGTCGGAGAAGTCGATGGACTGGCGGCGCTCCTCGGTGGGGGCCATACCGGCGATGATGACGTCGATCTGACCCGAGGCCAGGGCGTCGATGAGGCCGTCGAACGAGAGCTTGACGGCCACGGGCTCACGGTCGAGGGCGGCGGCCACATGCTTGGCGACCTGGACGTCGTAGCCGTCCGCATAGGCGCCGGAGACGTTCTCGATGGGGATGGTGGTGTCCGACGCCTCCGTCACCTGCCAGTTGTAGGGGGCGTAGGCCGCCTCCATGCCCACCCGCAGCGTCTGGGACCCGGACCCGCCCTCGGCCGCCTCGGCCTGGGCGCCGTCGGGCGCCGCGCCGCAGCCGGCGAGCGCGACCGTCGCCGCCGCGAGGGCGCCGGCGGACAGGAACCCCCTGCGTGTGAGGACGCGGGCGGCGGGGCGCTTGGGCAGCCCGCCGTTCGCTGTGGACTGCTGCACCGCGGGGGCGCTGCTCTCGGTCATGGCCGCTCCTTCGCATCCGGGGACGGCACCTTTCCGGCCGCCGTTGGCACGAAAGGGTACGACGTCCCCCGGATCCCTGCGGCCACGGCCGGGGCAACAGTCGATGTATAGAAATAAAATTCNCTCTTGTTTCTATGCATCCATGGGCGTATGGGGTCAAATGTCAGCAAAAAAGCCGGTAAATGTACCTATCCAAACGTATAACCGGCCTTGCTTCCTCCGTTTTTGGGCGAATCCATGCGGCGATTCATACATTCAGGTTGCTATCAATTGCATACTTCGGCGTGAAAGGGGCGGGGTTTGAACCCATCGCCGCCCGGCAATGAATACGGGGCCGCAGGGACGCCCTTTGGGAACCGCCNCCCTGTCCCACCGGTCGTGTCCCGTCCCATCAGTCGAACAGGGCGGCGGGCGGCTGGCATGACAACCTGCCGCGCACCGACGGGCCTGTGGTTTTTGACGCGGCCGTGCCACAGCAGAGTCACGCTGGGAATAAAGGGACTAGAGGACTACCCCTTTGCCAGATAGGAGCACCCATGAGCCTCTTCGGCCTGTTCAACAAGAACAACGANCCCAACCTCGAGGGCATTGAGCCCATCGAGGCCATGGCCAACCCCACCACCATCGCCGCCCCTGTGACAGGTGCCGTCATCGAGCGCACGGATGTTGAGCGCGACATCTTCTCCGAGGGCCTCCTCGGCTGTGGCTGCGGCATCAAGCCCCAGAACGAGGTCGTCTACGCCCCCGTCAACGGCACCGTCACCGTGGAGTACGCCGGCAGCCAGCACGCCATCGGCTTCGTGAGCGAGGGCGGCGCCCAGGTGATCGTGCACGTGGGCATCGACACGGTGGCCATGGAGGGCAAGGGCTTCACCTACCTCGTGGAGCAGGGCGACGGCGTGAAGGCCGGGCAGCCCGTGCTCGCCTTCTCCCGCGAGGCCATCGCCGAGGCCGGCTACGACGACATCGTGACCGTCGCCGTCGTGAACGCCGACGACTTCGAGCGCGTGGAGCTCGTGCAGCACGGCCACGTGGACGCCGGCCAGATCCTCCTGGAGATCACCGACTAGCGCCACCGAGAACCGAGAAGACCGCCTGTCCCGCACCGGGACGGAGAGGCCCCCGCATCCCACCGGGTGCGGNGGCCTTCTTCGTCGCACGTACNCTCGCCGACGGCCGGTCGGCACCGCCGGCCGCGGCCGCTACTCGGCGGCGGGGCCGCCGCCCTTGGGCCGGTTGGAGCGGCGCCTGCGCCTGCGACGCGGCTTCTCCGCACCCTGGCCCCCCTGGGGCTGGCCCTTGGCATCCTGCTGCGGNCGCTGGGCGCGGGGCCTGTCGGCACCCCGGTCGCGGCGCTCCTTGGTGCCGCGTTCCTTGGGCGCGCGCGCCTCGACGCCCTGGCCGGGACGGCTCTGCCGGTCCTG
Organism: Olsenella sp. CU969; assembly: GCF_905219715.1. Taxonomy (NCBI): domain Bacteria; kingdom Bacillati; phylum Actinomycetota; class Coriobacteriia; order Coriobacteriales; family Atopobiaceae; genus Olsenella; species Olsenella sp. CU969. The sequence goes on along the minus strand of NZ_CAJMXC010000055.1, from coordinate 1,893 downwards.
GCGGCCACCGCCGTCGCCGGGGCGGCGCCTACGCGTCGCCTTGGGCGCGCCGGCCCCTCCCCCGCGGGTGTCCTGCNGGGCCTCGGCCCCGCGGCACTCCTGCATCTCCGCGCCCTCGCCAGCGTGGTGGCGCCTGCGGCGGCGCCCCGGGCGCTGCCCGTCGCCACCGGCGCTCTCTCCCTTGGCGGCCTTGCGGGCGGCCCGCTTGGCGCGCTCGGCCTCCTTGGCGGCGGCCTCCTCCTTCTTCTCGGCCACCTGCGCCCGGCGCCTACGGCGGCGCTGCTCGCTCACGAACACGATGTCGCTGTCGTCGAAGTCCTGCTGCCCCACGCCGTTGGCGCGGTCGAGCTCGGCGAGGGCCACCTGCACCTCGGAGGACTCCAGGGCCTCGAGCATGGAGCGGGTCACGGTGTCGGGGCGGCACGGGCAGTGATTCTCCTCGGCCTTCTTGCAGGCGCGCTCGGAGCACTCCATGCCGGCCAGGGGCACCTTGATGGACTTGCCGTTCTCCAGGCGCAGGCCCAGCATCTCGCGGGGGGTGTNGTACTCGCAGATCCTGGCCTTGCCGAGCGGGGTGTCGATCACGGCGTTCTTCTTGGGGGCGCGGCCCTNGAAGTCACGGTAGGNCTCGAACTCGTAGCGCAGGCAGCACATGAGACGGCCGCAGACGCCGCTGATCTTGNGGCTGTTGAGCGGGNGGNCCTGCTCCTTGGCCATNCGGATGGAGACGGGCTCGAAGCGGGTCTCCCAGCGGGCGCAGCAGAGCTCCTGGCNGCAGCNGGCANAGCCGCCCATGAGGGCGGCCTCCTCGCGCACGCCGATCTNGCGCATGTCGATGCGCTCGTGGAGGGCCCGGGAGAGGTCGCGCACGAGCTGGCGGANGTCCNCACGCTCCTCGGCGGCGAAGTAGCACACGCAGCGCTCTCCGCCAAAGAGGTACTCCACGCCCACGGGCTTGATGGGCAGGCCTGACTCCTTGGCCAGGCGGCGGAACACCGGCAGTGCCTCGTCGCCCTTGGCGGCGAGTTCCTCGGCGCGGTCGTAGTCCTCGTCGGTGGCCTTGCGCACGATGGGCTTGAGGGTGGCGTCGCCGATGGTCTCCCTGAGCTCGGTCTCCGAGACCTCGCGGACGCCCTCGGTCACGAGCCCCATCTCCAGGCCGCGCTCCGTCTCGCAGATGGCGTGGTCGCCGGCCTCGATCTGGGCCCCCGCGGGGTCGAACCACAGGTCGGAGAAGGCGAAGGTGAACTTCACCGGGATGACGCGGGNCATAGGGCCTCCTTGAAGGCGAGCAGCATGGCCTCGACGGCCAGGCGGGGGGTGACGTTGTGCGCGATGTCCGCGGCGGCGCGCTCGGCCGCCTCGCAGGCGGCGGCGACGCGCTCGGCACCGGCCGCGGCCAGGGCCTCCACGATGGGGGCGGCGTCGGCGTTGACGGGCGTGGCGGCGCGGTCCTGGGTGGCGACAAAGGCGTCGCGCAGCACGGACTCGCAGATGGCGACGGCCTCCATGATACCCGAGCGCTCCTTGGCCGCATCCTCGCGCCTCTCCTGCTCCTTGACGGCCTTGAGGGCGCCGCGGGTGAGGTACTCCTCGAGCAGGCGNTCCCGCTCCTCGCGCTCCCCGTCGGTCATCGCGCCCTCCCCGTCCGAGAACGACACGGCGGCCGCCTCGGCGACGGTGTCGGCCGCCTGGAGGACGCCCCAGCCGTCGAGCGACCCCAGGCGACCGAGGGTGTCGAGCACGGCGTCGCGCACGGCCCGGCGGGGCGCGCTGGCGAGCAGGGCCGCGGCGTCGGCGGCCGCGGGGCACACGGAGAGCGCCCAGGCGGCCTCGGCCTCGGAGACTCCGGCCGCGGCGGCCGCCTCGGCGACGGCGCTTGCGGCCGCGGAC